>JAYEOU010000035.1:0-20726 GCA_034723335.1 Patescibacteria group bacterium | reverse complement strand
CTTCAATTTTATACTAATTTTAGTAAAAATTTTGTTTAACTATTAAAAAATCAGCAACCATTTTTGACCATTAAACCAAAATTAAAAATTTTTTATTATGTCTTTTAAAAAAATTTGCCCAAACTTAATAATATGTTAATATAAAAAAAGAAGCTCATAATGCCCACCTTACTGCTTGCTATTAAGGATAATCAATTTATAAACGAACAAGGAGGAAAGTCATTTATTAAATCAACACCTTTAAGCAAGCAGTAAGGTAAGCGCTAATTTTTTACCGTAATATATTATACTATCACATTTACTAACATTAGTCAAGATGAGTACTGTTAAAATAACAATTTTTGGCTAATATTTAATAAGAATTACGAATTAAGGAATCAAATTTTCGTAATTCGTAATTCGTAATTCGTAATTCTGCTATTTATGAACAACCTAAAATATTTAATCGCCTTAACTCATTTTCCAAAATTCGGTCCAGTTAGATTAAAAAAAATAAAAAAGCATTTTCCTGACATGAAAAGCGCTTTTAACGCATCCTCTTCTGAATTAACGCGAGCCGGCATTGAAATTAAAATAGCGGATGAATTTACAGCCGCCCGCGTTAACATTAATCCTGATCAATTGCTTGAGCGGTTAAACCAAGAGAATGTTAATGTTATCACGATTGAAAATAAAGACTATCCCAAGTTGCTGTCAGAAATTTATGACCCGCCGCAACTGCTTTATTATAAAGGACAACTGGAGACTCAAGATGAATTTGCTTTAGCCGTGGTTGGCTCTAGAAAATACACTAATTACGGCAAACAAGTTGCAGAACAAATAGTTAAGGATTTAGCGCGCGGCAATTTAACTATTGTAAGCGGATTAGCTTTGGGCATTGATTCAATATCACATCAGGCTGCATTGGAAGTAAATGGCAGAACAGTCGCGGTTCTAGGTTCCGGTCTGGATAGACAAAATATTTATCCTTCAGCCAACCGTTATTTAGCTGACAAAATTATTGCTAACAACGGAGCCGTAATATCAGAATTCCCCCTTGGAACCCCGCCGCTTAAACATCATTTTCCGCAACGCAATCGCATAATTTCAGGGCTTTCGCTTGGCGCCTTGGTTATTGAAGCCGGTGAAAAATCCGGCGCTTTAATTACAACCAGCCATGCTTTAGAACAAAATAGAGAGGTGTTTGCCATACCAGGCAGTGTTTATTCCGCTGCTTCAGCCGGACCTAATAAACTAATTAAACTTGGCGCTAAAGCTATAACTCAAGCCCAGGATATTATTGAAGCGCTTGACTTGGTTCAAGTTTCAACTTATATTGATAATAAAAAAATTATTCCAGAATCAGTTGAAGAAGAAAAAATTTTTAAGCAATTAACAAACGAACCCATGCATGTTAATGAGCTGATTCACTTAACAAAACTTGACACGGCTAAAATAAATAGTACACTGACTATTATGGAAATGAAAGGCATGATTAAAAATTTAGGGGGAATGCAATATGTGTTAGCGCGGTAATGCAAAAGTCGGCACTGATAAGTGATTAGGCGCTTATTTGGAAAAATATTATCAACAAAACAATGTCCTTTTTTGTCATCCCATTCTTTCTGTCATCCCGAATTGCTTTAGCAATGAGGGATCTAAGACCGTGATAAACGCGATTAATCACGGTCTTAGATCCCTCACTCGCAAGTGAGTTCGGGATTGTAGATGTTAGGTAATTCGTTGACAAATTTTAGTATAAATTCTACCTTTGTCATTCCTGAAAATTTTGGAGCGGACGCGGAAAAATTTATCAGGAATCCAGAGGTTAGCAATAGAAATGAGAATTTAAATATATAATTATTAGCCGTAAAAACAATTAATAATAATGCGCATTAATATCGTTTCCTTCTGGATTCCTGGTCGCGCTCCTTTCGCTCCGCTTCAGTCGCTTGCCAGGAATGACAATTAAGTGTAAATCCGTCAACGAATTATCTAACATCTACAGGGATGACAAGAAAAACAGAATTGGCAATTAATGGAATTTTTACTTTCCGAAGCAATAATACCTTAACTTAAATTTATAGTTAGCATAAAATCAACTATTGCAAGCACCTAATTACTTACCAGTGCCTAAAAATCAATTAATAAAAATTTATTATGAATTTAATTATTGTAGAATCTCCAACAAAAGCCAAAACCATAACAAAATTTTTAGGGCGCGATTATAAAATTGAGTCTTGTTTTGGGCATATCCGGGACTTGCCAAAAAGCAAAATGGGCATTGATATTGAAAATAATTTTAAGCCGGAGTATGTCATACCTATTAAGGCCCGCAAAGCTGTTAATAATCTCAAAAAACTATCTGAACAGGCAAATAAGGTTATTTTAGCTTCTGACGAAGATCGGGAAGGAGAAGCTATTGCTTGGCACTTGGTAAAAGCCTTGAATTTGCCGAAAAATAAAATTGAACGGATCACATTTCATGAAATTACCAAAAAGGCGATTGAAAACGCTCTGGCTGAACCGCAAAAAATTAATATGAAAATGGTAGACGCCCAGCAAGCCCGCCGTATTTTAGATCGCTTAGTCGGTTATGAATTATCGCCGTTTTTATGGAAAAAAGTTGCGCGCGGATTATCAGCCGGCAGAGTGCAATCTGTTGCGGTGCGCTTGGTTGTGGAACGGGAAAGGGAAATTAAAAATTTTAAGGTTGATGAATATTGGAGTATTGCCGCGTTGCTCCAGACGGCAGACGGCCCCGCAATGTCGCTCCGCTCAAGCGGGGCAGGCAGACGGCAGACGGCAGAATTTGAAGCCAAATTAAACAAGATCAATAATAAAATAATAGATAAACTAGAAATCAAGGACAAGAAGCAGGCAAACAAAATTTTATCTGAATTAAAAGAAGCGCGATACATCATTGCCGATGTTAAACAAAAGCAAACTAAAAAAAATCCGCCTAAACCGTTTACCACCTCAACCTTGCAGCAAACCGCGAACCGCTGGCTGGGTTTTAGCGCCAAACAAACCATGATGCTGGCGCAACGGCTTTATGAAAATGGTTTGATAACTTACATGCGAACCGATTCGCTTAACCTGTCTAACAAATTTTTACAAGACGCCCAACAATATTTAATTAAAAATCTAGGCGAAAAATACAGTTTAAAAACTCCCCGCAAATTTAAAACCAAAAGCAAAGGCGCGCAAGAAGCGCATGAAGCAATCAGGCCGACTGAAGCAGCGAATAATCCTGAATCCCAAAAATCATCCCTTGATAATAATCAATATAAATTATATAATTTAATCTGGCAAAGAGCTTTGGCATGCCAGATGCCGGAAGCGCTGATTGACGCTACTGTTATTGATATTGATACCGTAGGGACACAAAATTTTGTGCCCCTACGGTATCAATTCCGCGCCACCGGCCAAATTCTAAAATTTGACGGCTACTTACGCATCTATCCTGAAAAAAGCAAAGAATTAGAACTGCCGAAAGTAGAAAAAAACGAACAGCTTAATTTGATTAAATTAAGTCCTGAACAGCATTTTACCAAGCCGCCTGCCAGATATTCAGACGCGGGATTGGTTAAAGAACTGGAAAAGCACGGAATCGGACGGCCTTCCACTTACGCGCCTACTATTGCCACGATTGAAGCAAGAAATTATGTTGACAGGGATGAAAATAAAAAATTAACGCCGACTGATATCGCTTTCATAGTTGTTGATTTATTAGTCGCCCACTTTTCTGGAATTATTGATTATAAATTTACAGCGCAAATGGAAAATGATTTAGACGGAATAGCTGACGGCAAAGTCCAGTGGCAGCCGGTTGTCCGCGATTTCTATAATCCATTTCATACTAATCTAACTAATAAATATAATGAAATTAATAAACAAGACATTATGCCTGAAGAAAAATCTAATGAGGCGTGCGACAAATGCGGCGCGCCTATGATTATTAAAACCGGCCGCTATGGCAAATTCCTTGCCTGCAGCGCTTTTCCAGACTGTAAAAATATTAAAGGGTTAGACAACAAACAACAGACAACAGACGGCAGTGATAATGAAGAAATTAAAAAGTTAGAAGAAAAGTACAAAGGAGAAAAATGCGAAAAATGCGGGGCTGATATGGTTATCAAGAATGGCAAGTATGGGCCATTTTTGGCTTGCAGCGGTTTTCCTAAATGCAGAAACATTAAAAACATTAAGGAAAACAATAATTCTACCGGCGTGAAATGCCCTGTTTGCGGCAAAGGCGAAATCGTACAAAAGCGAAGCAAACGGGGAATTTTCTACGCCTGCGATCAGTATCCTGACTGCAAAAACGCTTATTGGGGCAAGCCAACAGGCGAAAAGTGTCCGGATTGCGAGGCGCTGTTGGTTGAGGGGAAGGACGGGGAAGTAAAATGCTCTGCTAAGGGATGCGGATATACAAAATAAAAACGAATAAAAAATGAAGGCGAGGATTGCAATCCTCGCCTTCATTAGACCTGTTGCATAATAAGAAGGCGAGGATTGCAATCCTCGCCTTCTACTGCTCCGCCAGCTGGCGGATCAGCCAAATTTTCCAAAAATTTGTCTCATCCCGCAATACTGCGGGACGTTACGCAGCTTATTATGCAACAGGTCTATTTTGTCTCACTTTTTCTTTATTGTTTTCCTCGCCTTTTTCTTCTCCTCTTTCCCTGTATGCTCTTTAATCACCTCAACTAACTTCTTCACGCCCTCGCCAATCAGCAATAAATAAGAAGCGCTATGCTCTATTTTTTCTTTTAAGGACTTTATCACTTCATCAACTTTATGCAGCCTTTGCCGGGTTTCTTTTGTAATTTGATAAACCTGGCGCATAATCATGGCTAAATAATAAATAAACCATGCAATAAAAATGGTAAGCCAAAGCGCGCAAAATGAAATTACCACTAATAAAATATCTTTGCTGTCTTGAATTAAATACATATTGATTGCTTAATTACTTATATTGCGTATTTTAAATTAAAATATAATGGAAATACAATTGAAATACAATTGTATATCAATGTATATCAATGTATATCAATGTATATCAATGTATATCAATGTATATCAATGTATATCAATGTATATCAATGTATATCAATGTATATCAATGTATATAAATATATATAAATGTATATCAATGTATATTATATTTTTTCAACCAAAGCAATAACTTTAGTTAACTGTCCTTGCCTTGCTTCTTGCCATCATCCTCAACAACCTCAATATCAACCAGCTCCACCTTTATCCCGCCCGCTCGCCGGGCAAATATATTATAAATCATTGCCGCTAAACAACCAATCAACCAGCCAAAAAACGCCATAATTAAAGCAACTGCCGCGCCAAGTAATAATCCGGCCCCTATATTAAACAAAACAACCATAATAACTGAACCGGCAAAATCTTTCTGCGCAACAATATTAACTATTGTGAAAATAGCCGCGGTAATAACAACAAAAAAAGCCAACAGGCCAAAAATTAAAGCCGTAATATGAGCTAAAGAAGCTTTATTAATTTGTTTAATTTCTTGCATATAATAAATTTAAATAACCGTTCTTTTTTGTCATTCCTGCAGATGTTAGGTAATTCATTGACAAAAAAAATGGCGTTTCGCAGTTTAAACTAATTTTAAAAAATTTTTAGCGTTTTCATAATAGACTTGTCGCGTAATTATTCAGCGTCTTCAGCGGTCAAAAATCTCTAATTTTTGCTTCAAACTTTTCTGCCAAATGTTTAATCAGCGCTTGCTGAATCTTGTCTGCTTCATTGGCTGTTAAAGTTTTATCCGGGGCAAGATAGGTAATATGAAAAGCTAAATTCTTTTTGCCGGCTCCCAGCTTGCCGCCGCAATAAACATCAAACAGCTTAACGCTCTTAATTAATTCATTAAAATTAATAATCTCATCTCTAATATCATTATATAATATTTTTTCATTAATTACAAAGGCCAAATCCCTGACTATTGGCGGGAACTTTGCAGACTCCTGATATTTTTTAATGGCTTGTTTCACGGTCAAATTAAACAATTCCTTCAAGCTAATTTCGGCTATAGCCACTTGCTTCTTAATGCCGGCGCGCTTAGCGATTTTATCATCTAAATTTGCCGCCAAGCCAATATATTCTTTCTCAATCTTAATTTCTGCGCTAACATTTTTATCAGCCCAATTCGGCATAATTTCAATAGGCGCAAAGCCGGCTGTAAAATCCAAGCAAAGCAATAAATATTCAACAATGCCTTTAATTCTATTAAAAGCGCCGGCTTTTTTGTCAGCTGCCAAAATAATGCCTAATTTTTTCTCTTGATAAGGCAATTTTCCTTTCCCTGCGCCTTTTTCTAATTCCCCTTCATTGCTTAAATAAATACTGCCTATTTCAAATATATTAATTGTCTGGAATTTTGCCTGATTGGCCTTAATATTTTCAATCAAATTAGGCGCTAAGCTCTGCCTTAACATTGTCTGATGCGCGGCAATCGGATTAGACAGCATAATATGCGAAGAAAAATCAATATTTAACTTTTCTAACTGTTCTCGCCCGACAAAAGAATAGTTATAAACTTCAGTTAAGGCCGCTCCGCCGGAAAGAATACTCTTTATTTTTCTTTCCAATACCCGCCCTTGATTAACTTCCGGCGTTCCCATATTAATACGAGGCATAGCTGGAATTAAATTATCATATCCGTAGATCCGAGCCGCTTCTTCCACCAAATCCTCTGGGATTGCAATATCCCGAGTCGCCCGCCAAGTCGGCACAGACACTAAATATCCTCCTAAACACTTAGTGTCTTTTTTCACGCCAAAGCCCAGACGCTCTAATATTTTGATTACTTTATCTTCATTAATTTTTTGGCCAACCCGTTTATCCAACCATCCCAAATCCAACCTGATCGGCCCCTGATCTAATTCAAACTTTTTTTTATCTATTAATTTACCAACAACTTTTGCCTTAGGGCATATTTTTTTAACCAACTCAATGATCCGCGCCAATGCCAGCTCGCAAAGATTAGGATCCAGCGCTTTTTCAAAACGCATTGAGGATTCTGTCCGCAGCCCCAATTTCTGCTGAGTTTTTCTAATGGAGACAAAATTAAAATTAGCTGATTCTATTATAATAGAATTTGTTTCATTGCTTATTTCACCGCTAGCGCCGCCCATTACACCTGCTATGGCAATAGGCTTTCCACTATCAGCTATAACCAGCATTCCACTGTCTAATTCCCTCTTTTCTCCATCTAATGTTTCAAGTATTTCGCCTTTTTTGGCCTGCCTTACTATTATTTTACACTCGCGCGCATTAGATTTGGATTTATTAAAATTATTCGCGCTAATTAGCGAGGCATCAAACGCATGTAATGGCTGTCCTAACTCCAGCATTACATAATTAGTTATATCAACAATATTGTTAATCGGACGCATCCCGACAGCAACCAATCTATCCCGCATCCACTTAGGCGACGGCTCAATTTTAATTCCATCCATTGCCACAGCCATATACCGCGGACACAAATCAAAATCATCAACTTTAACATCTAATTTTACGCTTATATCATCTGCAGATTTAGTCCGCCAGCTGGCGGATTGTAAATTTGAGTGTTTATATTTTCTTAACTTAACATTCAAAAAAGCCGCAATTTCCCTTGCCATGCCGTAATGGCTCCACAAATCCGGCCGATGAGTAATTGATTTGTTATCAACTTCAAAAATTACATCTTTTAATTTTAAATAATCAGCCAAACTCTGCCCCGCCTTTGCTTCTTTTTCTAATATCATAATACCGGCGCTATCATCCCCTAAACCTAATTCATTTTCAGAGCAAAGCATGCCGCAAGATTTTATTCCCCTAACTTCCGCTTGTTTTATTCCCATGCCATTAGGCAAAATAGCGCCAGCCAAAGCAACAGGAATCATTTGCCCGACTTTAATGTTGGGAGCGCCACAGACAACTTGTAAAGACGCATTGTCATGCGTCTCTATATTCTTGCCAACATCAACTTGTACCGCTTGCAATCTGTCCGCGTTAGGATGCTTCTTAATCTCTAAAATTCTGCCGACAATAATATTGTTAAACTTGCTATCTTGCTTTTTAACCGAATCAATTTCTACAGTATGTATTGTTAAACGCAAGCCAAGCTCTTCCGGAGAAATTGACTTCGGAATATTCACAAAATCTTTTAGCCAGTTTAGTGATAGTTGCATAGTTACTCAGTTAATCAGTTACTTAGTTTTATTTTTATGTTTATTTTGTTCTTTCCTTAAAAATTTTATATAAGCATTTATTCCTTTTAATAATTCTGGCACTGGTAAGTGATTAGGTGCTTGCAATAGTTGATTTTATACTAACTATAAATTTAAATTAAGGTATTATTGCTTCAGAAAGTAAAAATTCCATTAATTGCCAATTCTGTTTTTCTTGTCATCCCGAACTCGCTTGCGAGTGAGGGATCTAAGACCGTGATTAATCGCGTTTATCACGGTCTTAGATCCCTCATTGCCAAAGCAATTCGGGATGACAGAAAGAATGGAATGACAAAAAAGGACATTGTTTTGTTGATAATATTTTTCCAAATAAGCGCCTAATCACTTGCCAGTGCCTAATTTTAACAGTTCAATTGATTAACCGATTAACAGTTTAACTGATTAACCATATAACTGATTAACTAAATCAAAATTGTTTTAAAAATTTTAAATCCCCGCTATTAAATAATCTTATATCATCTATGCCATACTTCATCATTGCCAGCCTTGTTAAGCCAAGGCCGAAAGCAAAGCCGGAATATTCTTTTGGATCAATCCCTCCATATCTTAAAACATTAGGATGCACCATGCCTGCCGGAAGCAATTCCAGCCAGCCGCTATTTTTACAGCTGGGGCATCCTTTGCCTTTGCAAATAGTGCACTTAATATCTAATTCTACGGCCGGCTCTACGAAAGGAAAATATCCCGGCCTTACGCGAACCTCCATATCTCTGCTAAAAATGCCTTTTAACAATTCTTTCATTACAGCGATTAAATTACTTAATGAAATATCTTTATCTATCATTAATCCTTCCATTTGGTCAAAAGTATGTTCATGGCAAGCGTCTATTGCCTCGCATCTAAATACCCTGCCCGGCGCAACGCATCGCAAAGGAGCGCCATATTTCCGCATGGCCCTGATTTGCACCGGTGAAGTATGCGTCCTCATCACCAATCTGCTTTCTAAATTTTGGGATTTGTCCGCCAGCCCGCCCACTGGCGGGCCAGCTGGCGGATTGGAATTTGGAATTTCTATGTAGAATGTATCCTGCGTATCACGGGCAGGATGATACTCTGGAAAATTTAAGCTCTCAAAATTATAATAATCGCTTTCCAATTCCGGCCCGTCTAAAATCATAAAACCCATTGAAACAAACAGATCTTCCAGTTCATTTTGTACTATGGTTATGGGATGAATATGGCCTCTATCTATTTTTTTTCCCGGCAAAGTAACATCCATAAATGCGCCTTTGCCAGCGCTTTTCTCAATTATATTTCCAGCTTCTTTAAATTTATTCTGCAATTCCAATTTAATCTCATTAGCCATCCTGCCAATGCTTTTTTTATCTTCCGCGCTTAAATCAGCCAGCCCCCGTAAAATCTTGGTCAGCCCGCCCTTGCGGCCTAAATATTTAATTTCCAAATCACGCAAAGCCTGCCTGTCCTTAACATCTGACAGTTTGCCCAACGCTTCTTGTTTTAAATTGTTTAATTTATCCTGCATAAAACATGGAAAATGGAACATGGAACATGGAACAAAAAATCAAATTGTTACGTGTTACGTGTTACGTGTTATGCGAATCATAACTAATAAGAAAAAATTCCAAAACTGACAACCCGACAACTAATAGCCCTAAATTAATCCAAGTGAATAAATCATTGGACAATAAAAGTAAAACTGCTGTGATTAAAAAAGCAAAGAAAAATGACTGGCGAAAGGCGTTTTTAACTGAATTAAAAACAAGCTCATGCTTTAGAGCGGCAAATCTAATTAAAAAACCAATTAAAGTGGCTGAACCGGCCAGAGCCAAAAACAATGACAAATAAAAAAGCAAAAAGCCAATCCAATTAGTCGCTTCAGGATTAACTGTACATAACACAAAACTAAAAGCTGTCCAGCAAACTAGAGTTGAGATTATCATTAAAATTAGGTATGCTCGCAAGGTCATAAAAAATAGTAAATAGTAATCAGTAAATAGTAAATAGATATTATTTTCTGGGTTTTAGTTCTAATGCTAACTATTAACTATTGTCTATTTACTATTTACTGTTAATATTACTTTACCACTTTAACCCACAAATTTCAACCCCAATAATTAGCATATTCGCAATTCGCGAATTAGCATTTATTAGCGGATTAGCATTACACCTTAATTTTGCCTAAACTCACAAATATCATAAAAATCACAATATTTGCAGAGTTGCGACGGCTTTGGCAAAAATTCTGCTTTTTTGATTTCCTTAATCACGGTAATTATTTTTTGTTTAACTTTTTCCAGCTCATTTTCACTGCCCAAAAATTCAATCTCGCTATTATTGTCCAAATAATAAAATGCCAAGGATTTAATTTCTTGTTTAAATAAGTCTTGCGCCGCTAATTGGTAAATTAATAATTGCTCTTTTTCATTAAAGCTTAATTTGTCTTTGGCTTTGCCGGTTTTATAATCAATGATTTTTATTTGCCCGTCCGCCTCATCAATTCTGTCAATCATGCCGCGGATAGTGCCCTGAAGGCGAGGTTCGCAAACCTCGCCTTCAGGGCAAACCTCGCCTTCAGCTTCGCCTAATTTTATATTAAACCCTTTTTCCAAAAATATCGCGTTAGGCCAATTGTCTTTATGCTTCTGATAAAATTCCTTTAAAATCTCTTTGCCTTTTTTCTTGTATTTATCTTTCTGGCTTTTACTTTCATACCAATCATCAATCCAGCTTTGCTTATATAACTGTAAAATCTCATTGAAATCAATTTTGGCCCCGCCGCTCGCGAGCAGCGGGGCTGGCGGATTGGCGTCTTCTCCAAATAAATCCGCCTGCCCCATTCCTTTTTTTTCATTAACTAATTCAAACGCCTTTTGCAAAGTTAAATGCATGGTTTTGCCAAAAGAAAAAACAGCTTTGCCTTGCCTTGGCACTTTTAACACATGGGCAAAACGATACTGGTACGGACAGTTAGAAAACGCCGCTAATTGAGTATAGGAAAAATAATTTGGAATTTGTATTGCAATATTTTCACTTTCTTGTTTATGTATTTTAGCTCTTTGAAAATCCACAACAGTTGTTTTTGTCTGCCTTCGCTGAAGTTTCGGCGGATAAATGTTTTTGTGTTTTTGTGTTTTCGTGTTTTTGTGTTTTTGTGTTTTCGTGTTTTCGCGAACCAGCCCGCATTCCATTAAAAACCGCGACGGCTTTTTCTTGCGCGCGCCGCCATAATCTTCCGCCCAAGAGAAATATAAGCTTTGTTTGGCCCGTGTCATAGCCACATAAAATAATCTTCGCTCTTCTTCTAAATGAATGTCGCCCACCGGTAAAATCTCTTTAATCAGAGCATCGGGAATTAAAATCTGCTCTTTGCGCTCTATTGTGGGAAATCGCTTATCAACCATATTAGCGATAAAAATATATTTGAATTCCAGCCCTTTAGCGGCATGAACTGTCATAATCTTTATCGCTTCCGGCCCGGCTTCAATATCAGGCGCCAAACTGCCTTGCTCGCCTGAATCAATTTCCATATTTAATTCAGCTAAAAACGCTTTCACGCTTTTGTCATCACTGCCGGCTTCAAAAACCTGAATTCGTTTCATAAACTGATTAAGCAAATTCGCCGCTTCCCTGCTTTTGCGCTCTTCCTGGCTAGTTAGATATTTTAAATATCCGCTGTCGGTTAAAAACGCCATCACTATTTCACCAGCGCTTTTATCTCTAACTAAAGCGGTATGCTTGCTAATTAGATTTAAAACTTTATCAATTTTTAGTTGCGCTTCTTTGCCGAATTTGGCATTGGCATCGCGCAGGACTGTCCAAAGCGACCATGCCTTTTTATTGGCAGCATAATTAAAATTAACCAATTCCTGATAAGAAAAATTAAAAATCGGCAAATTTAAAATTCGGTATAAAGCCGGACTCTCATGATAATTGTCTAACATTTTTAAATAAGCGGTCACATCCATAATAACCGGCTTAGCGTATAATCCGCGCAAAGCCATGAATTGATATGGCAAACCGGCAATATCCAAAGCATTGCAAAAATTCTTGGCGCTCTCATTTGCCCGAACCAAAATCGCAAAATCATTCCAAGATGTATCTTCGTTTTGAGATTTAATTTTTAAATCAGCAATTTTCTCAATCACCTGCCTGATTTCATCATGCAGATCGCTTCCAAATATCAATTCAATCACGCCTTTATCTTTCTCCTCCGCTAATAACTTTTTATTTAACTTTTGAACTTTGAACTTTGAACTTTGAACTTTATTTAACTGATACTCCAGCCGATTGGGATTATTTAACTGAATAAATTTATAAGACAAATTAAGTATATTTTGAGTATTGCGGTAATTTTTAACTAACACGATTTCTTTAGATTCTGGATAGTCTTTTTTAAATTGCAAAATATTGCTCATTGACGCCCCTCTAAATCTAAAAATTGCTTGATCATCATCTCCAACAACAACTAAATTATCGCGAGGCGCCGTTAACATCTTAATTAATTCATACTGCGCCCAATTCGTATCCTGAAATTCGTCTAATAAAATAAATTTAAATTGCTTTCTGTATTTCTCTAAAATCGCCGGACGATCCTTGAACAGCTTTAAGCAATAATTTATTAAATCCCCAAAATCCAAAGCATTATTATCCAAAAGCAGCTGCTGATAAACATGGTAGGCATTCGCCACTTCGTTAATTCGCATAATCTCCTGCTCGGCAATTGTATTTTGTCTCTTGTTTCTTGTTAAAGTTCCACTCAACATTCCATCCAAATTCTCTTTCAGCCCATCCGCATATTCCAAATAATCAGCCGGGCTAATATCATCATCTTTGACTCGTGAAAAATGCTTGATTAAAACATGAATAAACTTGGCTGGATTGCCTAATGGCCGATAATAATCTAAATCAAACTTGTCTAAATTTTTTTTTACCAGCGCCCATTGCTCAAACTCATTAAGCAATTTAAAATCAGGCGGCAAGCCGATTTCCAGTCCATGCTGTTTTAAAATCCTCTCCCCAAAGCTGTGAAAAGTTGAAATCCATAAATCCAAATAGCCCATTGGCAGCAGCTTATCAACGCGCTCTTCCATTTCTCCAGCCGCCTTTTCAGTAAAAGTTAAAGCTAAAATTTCATCCGACTTGGCCCAGTCCCGCTCTATAATACAAGCGATGCGCCGGGCAATAACGGTTGTTTTGCCAGTGCCGGCTCCGGCCACAATTAATAAAGGGCCGTCTTTATGAGTAACGGCCTTGAGTTGTTCAGGGTTTAATTTTTCAAGTAAATTTACCATATATTAAAATTATGAGTATTTATTAATATTAATGGATATTAATAGATATATGTTGATATAGATGGATATTAATGGATATTAATGGATATTAGCTCGCTTTGCTCGCGATATTTATAGATATTAATTAATATTAATGATTTTTATTTTTGTAAATTGAATTAATAAAATTATGCAATTTGATAATTGCTTTTTTAGCGATCAATTTATATTTTTCATACAATTCCTTATTAACTTTTTCACGTTCATTCATTATTTCTAACCAATAATCATTAGCTTCAGATAATGACGCGCGGGCAATATAAAAAAATCTTACTTTCTCTAAATAATGATACCTGCTATATCCTTCAGTAAAATTTGCACCAAAAGAATCCGTTGCTCTAATAAACTGACCACCCATTATCTTTTTATCTTGCCAATTCAAAGTTTGATAGATTTCCCAACCAACTTTTGATAATTCTCTGGCTAATTTATAAATATCCAAATCTTGAATTTTAATATAATTTTTATTGTCCATAATATCAATGTATATCTATCTATATCTATTAATATCGCGAGCAAAGCGAGCTAATATCCACTATATATCGCGAGCAAAGCGAGCTAATATCAATGTATATCAATGTATATCGCGAGCAAAGCGAGCTAATATCCACTATATATCGCGAGCAAAGCGAGCTAATATCAATGTATATCAATGTATATCGCGAGCAAAGCGAGCTAATATCAATGTATATCAATGTATTTCTATATATTTAATATTTCCTCAAACCTCTTCCCGCCCCTAAACGGCCCTATAACCGCCAGATTCAATCCTTGATTCACAAAAATATCACGCGCCACTCTTTGAATGTCTTTCGCGGTTACGGAATCTATTGCTTTTAGAAAATTTTCCGGAGTTAATATTTTATCCCTTAAAACCGCGCTAAGCCCGTACCAATTAGCAATGTTATCTGACGCTTCCAGCTGAATAGCCATTTTGCCGCGAATTAAATTTTTTATTTTTTCAAGCTCTTTTTTATCAACTGATTTATCAGCCAATTTTTTATATTCAGCTAAAATTATTTTCACGGCTTGCTCTAATTTGTTAATCGGCACGCCGGCGCGCGCGGTTAAATATCCCGTATCAGTATAAAATTCATGCTGGGCCATCACATAATAAGCCAGCCCGCGGCGCTCCCGCAATTGCGTGAACAAACGCGAACTCATGGATCCGCCAAGCAGAATTGAGGCAGCCTTTAAAATAAATTCATCTTTATGCCCGATTGGAAAAGTCCGAACGCCAAGCGACAAATGAAGCTGATCTGTTTTTTTATAATGCAATTTCACCCGCGGCTTGCATTGCTTTTCTTTAACCAACTGTTTGTCTTGAAAATCAGAGGGCTGAAAATTGGAAAAATATTTATTAACCAATTTCTCAATATTGTCATTGCGAGGAGCGACGAAGGAGCGACGAAGCAATCCCGTTGTTGACGCAACTTTCTGGGCGTGTGGAACAGCTTGTAAACGACGGGATTGCTTCGTCATTTCGTTCCGCTTCGCTCCACTCCATTCCTCGCAATGACAAGTGGGAATATTACCCGCTAAGCATACAAAAATATTCTGCGCTCCGTATTGGGATGTTAAATAATCAATAAAATCCTTTTGCTTAAACCCCAAAATATTTTCTTTAGTCCCTATCGTGTCCCATCCTGCCGGCTGATCTCCGTAAAGCAATTCTTCAAATAAATCTTCAATATACATCATTGGATTATCGCGATGCATATTAAGCTCTTCAATAATCACGCCTTTTTCACGCTCTATTTCCGCCTGCTCAAATTTAGAATTCAACAGCATATCGCTTACGATATCCATTGCCGATTCAATTTGTTTTGCCTCTGTCTTAATCCAATATCCTGTGTATTCTTTAGCCGTAAACGCGTTAAAGTCCGCTCCCATGCCGTCTAACGCGGAGCTTATCGCCAATGCATTGGGCCTTTTTTTCGCGCCTTTGAAAAACATGTGTTCCATGAAATGGGAAATGCCGTTATTTTTTTTATTCTCATATTTAGATCCTGTCCTTACCATAACCAAAACCGTAGCAGTTTTTGCGCCTTTTATTGGAACTGTTATTAACCGTAATTTATTTTTTAATGTATGAATACTGTGCATAAATTTGTTGATATTTGTTGATATAGATAGATATAAATAGATATAAATAGATATAAATAGATATCAATGTATATCGCGAGCAAAGTGAGCAAATATCAATGTATATCGCGAGCAAAGCGAGCAAATATCAATGTATATTAATGTATATCGCGAGCAAAGCGAGCTAATATCAATGTATATCAATGTATATCGCGAGCAAAGCGAGCTAATATCAATGTATATCAATGTATATCAATGTATATCAATTTAACTCGTTAACTAAATACTTCTCCAACTCTGCAATCCCCACTCTTTCCTGTCCCATACTATCCCTGTCTCGCACAGTTACCGCGTTATCTTCCAATGACTTAAAATCAACAGTTACGCAATAAGGCGTTCCGATTTCATCCTGCCTGCGGTAGCGCTTGCCAATATTTCCATGATCGTCAAACTCGCACATAAACCGTGTTTTTAATTTTTCATAAATTTCTTTTGCTTTTTTAACTAATTCCGGCTTATTTTTAAGCAAAGGGAAAATCGCAATTTTAATCGGCGCCAATTTTTTGTCTAATTTCAACACTATCCTGGCTTCGCCATTAACTTCCTCTTCTGTATAAGCGCCGCAAAGGACAGCTAGAAATGTTCTGCCAACCCCGCTTGACGATTCAATAATATGCGGAATGTATTTTTCTTTAGTTTTTGGATCAATATAAGATAAATCTTTGTTGGAAAATTTCGCGTGCTGGGTTAAATCATAATCTCCGCGGGCATGAACGCCTTCTAACTCTTTAAATCCAAATGGATAATGGTATTCAATATCATAAGCTTCTTTGGCGTAAAAAACCAAATTTTTATGTTTCTCCCATTTTAAATTTTCTTTTTTAAGGCCTAAATCAATATAAAACTGCCAGCGCTCTTCTCTTAATTTCGCGTATTCTTTCATTTCATTTTTAGGATGGACAAAATACTGCATTTCCATTTGTTCAAATTCCCTTGTCCGGAAAATAAACTGGCGGGCTGTTATCTCATTCCTGAACGCTTTGCCGATTTGCGCTATGCCAAACGGAATTTTCACGCGAGTGGAATCCAAAACATTTTTATAATTCACATAAATCCCCTGGCAGGTCTCTCCGCGCAAATAAGCCGGCTCTTTGCCCCACTTTTCGGTAAAATTGCCCAGATTAGATTTTACTAATAAATTAAATTTTTTAACGCCGGTAAAATCACTTTTTCCGCAATTAGGGCATTTTATTTTGTTTTTATTCAAATTAAATATTTTGCTTATTTCTTCTTCACTCATTTTTTCATCAGCCATAACTCCAACATCTTCCAGCAAATGGTCAACGCGCAAACGGGCATGGCAATTTTTGCATTCAACTAATGGATCTGAAAACCCGGAAACATGCCCGCTGGCTTGCCAAATTTTCGGATGCATAAAAATACTGGAATCCAATCCGACAATATCTTCCCTTTCCCGCACCATTGCTTTCCACCACTCTTTCTTGATGTTATTTTTCAGCTCTGTCCCATAAGGGCCATAATCGTAAATAGCTGAAAATCCCCCGTAAATTTCCGAAGATGGAAAAACAAAACCCCTGCGCTTGCAAAGGGAAACTATCTTTTCCATTGTAATATTATTATTTTTTTCTTTATTCATACGTTTACCGCTGAAATTACGCTGATTACTGCGCTGACTAGACGCTGATACGCGCAGTATCATACACAATTCGCTTAATTACTAAACCTGTTGGCGAAAAATTAATTAAAAATCCTAATTTATATTTTAATCCTTTTAAATATTTCCAGAATTGTTCAATATCATGCTTTGTTATAAATGGCTTGCATTTTAATTCAATCAGAATAATATCATTTATTATTTTATCAGGCACATACATACCTACTTTTTTGTTTTTAAAATATATGCTTATTCTTTTTTGTGATTCAACTTTTAATCCTTTTTCTTCTAACGCAATAGTTAATGATCTGTCAATTATTAATTCTTTAAACATTCCCTTAAATTCTTTCCAAACCTCAAAACAAGCGCCTCTTATTATATATGATTCTTGTTCGTATAAAAAATTTTTAACCTTATTCATATTAATATCCGCTGATTTACGCTGATTACGACCTGATTACGACGCTAATATAACGCTAAAAACTTTAGCATATATATCAGCGTGCTTATCAGCGTGCTTATCAGCGGAATATCAGCGGTTTATTGTTCGTATTCCAATATCGCCTTTAAAACTTTAGAATCTTCCCGCAGTGGCTCCAAATATAAAACCTGGGAGCGGATAATGTTCATGGTGCCGTCAGGGCCGTGCGTTTCCTGCCCGCGCTTGACCAGGCGCAAACTGCCGGTTTCATCCATTGCTTTTTTCTCGTCTTTTTGCTGGCCGTAATTATAATAGACATTTTGAATAACAACAGGATCAGCGGAAACATCGCCTACCTGGCCATAATAAATTTCTTCATTAACCAATTTTATGGTATACCAGCCCTGCTCTTTGTCTAAATCAACTAAATCTCCGGACTTATTATAAAAAAACATCCAAAAAATTGCGGCGCCAATTAAAATAACAGCCAACAAAAGCGTTAACCTCTTAACGAAAGTTTCATTAACGCGGACAGCGCCGGGCTGTTTGATTTTTTGCAATTCTTGTTTAGCTTCTTCGCTATCTTCATTATCATAAATATGCTCAAGCAGGGACGCGCTGCGGCGCGTTCCTGCGCCTTTTTCCCGCAAATTTACTGTTTGTTGAAAATTATCCATATATTTTTTCATAGATTAAGTTTTATTAAGCTCTAAGTGCTGTGACAACACTTAGAGCTAATTGTTATTTCCTGCTATATTGCCAATTTTCAGCTTTGGCTATTTTATGTATTTCAGCATTGCCGTTTATATAACAGGATAATTTCCAGAGATAGCCGTCTGTCTTAACTGCGACAGATTTGAATGTGCCTTAAAATAGAGAACCAGAACGATTGTATTTTGCATTAAAATATCCGGTGTAACCGCTGCCGATTTTTTGCATAAATTTAGCAGTTCGTTCCTCTAAATCATATTCTTTATTTTTGTTGTTTGAAAATTGATTCATTGAAAATTTAATAGAAATTATCACCGCCTTGGAGGGATCCCGCAGAGGCGGGAGAAATTAGAAATTCAAAATTTACTCCGGTGTTGTTGACGCTATACACTGTTTTATATCTAAATCCCAAATATAATCTCCAGCCAAATCCCCGCATTCTGTTTCATCGCATAAATTCAAATTATCCGCGCCGCACCTTGGCTGAGACGCGCTTTCCTTAATAATTTCCCAATCATACTGGGCTAAAATAAACCCATCATCTATTTCAATTTTTACAATAAAATTATGTTCTCCAATCGCTAATCCAGCATACTCAACCGGCGAATCGCAATCCGTAAAATCAGGACTGTCTAAACTGCATCTAAAAATCAAAGGCGTGGTGGTTGCCGGCTCAAAATGAAAAGCAAAAATAGCGTTTACGCTTGTTGTCGCGGCTTCAGGATGCGAATCAATAATAATTGCCGGGTCTTGCTTTGGATTTGCGCCGGCAGTTTGGCCGCTGCCGCCTGTTGAAGCATCGCCGGAAGAACCGCTCGCGCCATCAGGAGTTAAGTCGCAAACATTGCCAAGCCCGTCGCCGTCGCTGTCTAATTGATCCTTGTTTGCTAATAATGGACAATTATCATTTATGTCCAATATTGTGTCATTGTCATCATCTTCGTCGCACGCGTCGCCGATTCCATCTCCGTCGCTGTCTAATTGATCCTGATTAGCAATGTCAACGCAATTATCATCGTCATTTTTAATTCCGTCCACATCAGAATCATTCTGCGTATATTTATCAGCCGCGTCAATAACTTCTTGAGTTGAAATGCCGGCGCTTTTGCTATTTGTCGCGTAAGCCGGCCTGTTTGCTAAATTTGTTAGCTGTGATAATGTCGGCGAAGGAATCTTTCTTTTCTTAACCGGCTCATACCCGGAAAATGCTTTGCCTGCCAAATCCAAAGTTTTGCCGATTAAGCCGCTGTATTCTGTTATTTCAATTCTTGTTTCCTCTCCGTTTTCCAAAGCCCCGGCTTTCGCCTGTTTTAAATATTTAATCCGCGCGTCATATTCTTCCTTAAGCTCTTCGGCAATATAAATTCCCAAATCTTTTTTTAATTTCAGCGACACTTTTCTTGTATTTTCTTTTAATAAATACTGCCAGGCATTATGACTTTTGTCCAAATCCAAAAATGTATAAGTGATATAATACATTTTTGCGTCTTGGGTAATGTTTTCTATCTTAAAATCCATATTCATATTATCCAAATCAGCGGATAAAAGCAAGGTGTTGTCAATGCCTTGCCGGCTTGTTTGTTTTTTGCCGATTGCGTCCCTGCCTGTTTCAGAGGCAAAAACACTGGCGCCCATAATTAAAGCCGCGGCCAAAATAATCACTGCGGCATTATGGTACTTAATGAAATGAATGGTTTTTTTTAGCATATAATTTTCTAATAACGAATTAACACGAATCACAAATTTGCTTTTATTTTTGTCATTCCTGATTTTCCCTTTTCTCCTTTTGTCATTCCTGCGAAAGCAGGAATCCAGAAGTAAGCCGTATTTATCCCATATCCAAAAATAAATCTCGCCAAGTAGGATTTTCTTGCTCAATTAACTCAATTTTCCATAAACATTTCCATTTCTTCAGCTGTTTTTCTCTTTGAATGGCATTTTGAATATAGCCGTAAGTTTCATAATAGACTAATCTTGTTACATTATATCTGGCTGTAAAACTTTTTGAATTCTCTTTTAGCTTATGCTGAAAACTGCGCCTCAATAAACTATTTGTCACGCCAATATAAAGAGTGCCATTGCGTTTGCTGGATAGAATATAAATATAATAGCGATATTCTTTGCTCTTTTTATACATATAATAAATTCTTGTTGCTTAATTTTATTATTCATATTTCTGCCACTTACCCCTGGATTCCTGCTTTCGCAGGAATTGTAGAGGTTAGGTAATTCGCTGACGGATTTACACTTAATTGTCATTCCTGGCAAGCGACTGAAGCGGAGCGAAAGGA
>JAYEOU010000034.1:0-4295 GCA_034723335.1 Patescibacteria group bacterium | reverse complement strand
ATTTTTTCAGCTTAGCTTAGGCTAAACCTCAAAAATTGTTTGAAAAATTATAACTCAAAATTTGAAAATTTTTACCCCGTTGGATAACTGGGGTCGTTACAAAACTAATTACGCGACAAGTCTATTTATTAAAAATTAAGGTTGCATGTTATGTGTTGCGTGTTACATGTTATGTGTTATTAATAATTCACTTCTATCTCAGGTCTGACCACTTCTATCCATATTGTCCCTGCGTTGAATTTAAATTCCTCTTTATCATTATTATAAAAACGAGTTCTGCTGGAACTTAATTTTTTTTGCCATATTCCTTTCTGGCACTTGCCATCAAAGCAAACCACTGCTTTGCCTTCGCCGATATAATCCATTTTTAATCTTAACTCATCATCAATTATCCGCGCCTTAACATATTCTATAATAACATTTTTTGCTCTAATTTCCCTGCCTGAAACATCATGATGAATTTCCCCTGCCAAATAACGTAGATAATCATTATTATTTCTATCATACTTCCATTGTACCGCAAAATCAGCATTTTTAAAACCTATTTCAATTTTAGATGATAAGGGTCTCTCTTCTAGTGCTATGTCCTGTTTAAACTGCCAGCTTAAAAATTTCCCCTGATTAGCGCTTTGGCTGCTTAGATATTGATTTATTCTGTCAGTTGAAATATATATATTATGAGGAGCCTGCTTTTTTTTATCTCGCCAAAAATAATCGCCTTGATAGAATTCATTTAGATTAAAACTATTTTCACGAATAATTTTTACCAGAGCTTCAGGGCTGCCGCCGCAATGGATAAAAAGAGCTGACAATTCACACGCCCAATCAATAAAATAAGGCCGCGCGCTTCTTACCGGGCCAATCTCTTTTAAATTTTGTTCTTGGGCGTTCAGGCTAAAAACAGCCAAAAATCTGGTAATGCCCCCTTCTGCTTCTGCTTCAAAAACTAAATTAGCTTGCGCTAAGCCGGCTGGCGGACGGGCGTCAATATGATTTTCAATAATTACAGCTACCGGGCATAAATTGGCTTGATCTTCATTAACATAAACCCCGTCTATTGTCCTGCGGACGCAATTCAAGCAGTGCCCTGCTTGAATTTTATTTTTCCCGGCAATTTTAAAAATATTCAACGGCTTATTAATACCGAAAACATCCGGGTAAAAATCAATTATGCGGCAAAGAATGACAAAGCTTAAAATAATAGTTAAAATAATAAAAATAGCGCTAATTATTAACCATAATTTTTTTTTATTATTCTTACTAAACTTTGGCATTTTATTTTTTTTCTCCTTCTTTTTTATTTTCGCCTTTTTTACCTTTTGTATCTTGCTTGCCCCCGGAATCAGATTGCTCGCCTGATTTATTTTCGACAATGGTTGCTTCTTCTTTACTCTCCGCAACTTCAGCATCAGCGGAAGCAGAGGAGGGTTCTTCAACCTTCCGCGGCTCAATCGCGCTAATAATAATTTCATCTTGCTTGCTGGTTATTGTAATTGCCGGCGGTAAAGCCAAATCAGCTATCCTGACAACATCGCCAAAACCCTCTAATCTTGATAAATCAATATCAATATGATCAATTAAATCTCCTGGCAGACATTCAATCCCGGCGCTATCCATATTTTTTATAATTGTGCCTCCTAATTCTTGAACCGCTCTTGATTCATTAATAAAATTAAATGGAATTTCAGCGGAAATTTTTTTATTCATATCAATCTGATAAAAATCAACATGAATAATATCATTCTTAATGCCTTCTCTTTGAATGTCCTTAATAATAACTTTAATTGCTTGTTCATCGTTAATTGTTAAATCAATTAAATTTGTTTCTCCGGCTACATTAAAAACGCGTTCAAAATTATAACTTTCAACTTTCAAACTGCGGCTAACCGCGCCAGGGCCATAAATAACCGCTGGTATAAAACCATCTATTCGTATTTTTTTAACTTTATTGTTTTTTTCACTCCTTGTTAAGACATTTAGTTTTATTTCAGTCATAATAATATAATTCAAATTTATCCCGCAGGATTGCGAAAAGGATTTAAATTAATTTTTAATAATTTATCTTTGATCTAATAATAATGCTCTCAATTACTCCTACCAATATTAAGTTGGAAAGCATTGCGCTGCCGCCATAACTTAAAAAAGGCAACGATATGCCAATTATCGGCAAAAGGCCTGCATTCATGCTAATATTAACAAACATTTCAATAAAAATCAAACTAACAGCGGCTAAAATAAAAAAAACAGCAAAATCATCATCAATCTTTTTTAAACTGGCTAAACAGCGATGAAAAAAAATAGTAAAGAATAACAGCACTAAAATCACTCCCAGCAGTCCTAATTCTTCGGCAATAACCGCAAAAATAAAATCAGTTTGGGCTTCTGGCAAAAACTTAAGCTGTGATTGCGAGCCAAAGCCCAAACCCCGTCCCGCAAACCCGCCGGCTCCGATCGCAATAATGGTCTGAGTAATATTATATCCCCGGACAAGAGGATCGTGGGAAGGATTTAAAAAAGTTATTATGCGCTCTTTTTGATAATCTTTTTGGTAATCTTCAAAAAGAAATGCCCAGCTTGCTCCCATTAGAATTAACAATATTAAAGTAACAGCGATAAAATATTTTTTCTTAAATCCCGCTAAAATAACCATGAAAAACCATAATAAAAATAAAATTGAAGCTGAGCCAAAATCAGGTTGAAGTAAAACCAAAATAATCAAAACAGCCACGCCGCCGCCTGTTATAGCTAAATGTTTTATAGGCCTAATCTTGAATGCAATAGAAGAAAAATAACGGGCTAAAAATAAAATCAAAATCAATTTAACGAATTCTATCGGTTGCAAGCCAAATCCGGCTAAATAAAACCAACTCTGAGCGCCGCGAATAGTCTGTCCAAAAAATAGAACGGCAACTAACAGTATTATGCCTAATAAATAAAAATAATTGCTATAACTGCGCAAGCTATGATAATTTAGGAAAGCAAAAACAAACAGCAATATTAAGCCAACTATAACGAAAAAAATCTGTTTTTTAAAATTAAACAAATCTATCGCTCCCTGTCCCAAAGTTATGCTGTAAATTTCCACTAAACCAAAACAAACTAAAAGTAAAACCGCGGCAAATAAAATCCAGTCAAAATTTTTTAGATATAAAATTATTTTATTAAACATCTTAAAGCGCTCAAATCTACAATCCGCCAGCTGGCGGATCAAATCTACGAATATTTGTAGATTTGAGTGATTACTTCTCCTCTCCGACGCCCCCTTCATATCTGATATAATTATCCTCATCCATAATGTTAATTTCCGGAATTATTTCTATGCCGCCAACCCGAACAATTTCACCAGGCCAAACAGCTTGAATCTGGCGCTCTTGGCCGGACATAAAATCATTGGCAGAGTATTTATTAATATTAATAATATTCTGCCCCTGATAAAGCAAAATTATAAAACTAACATCCCAATAATTATACACGGTTTTATTAACGGCCGTAAAATTCAACTGATTTAAACTAATTTTCTCTGACAAACCGCTTTGCTTGCCTGGTTTAAATTCTACGTCTCTTATTATAATATCTAAATGATTATCTGCAAATTCCCGCCAATCAGCGACTTTATGCTGATTAATGCGGCTCCAACTAATATTTTCTATAACTAACTTAGCCGCGGTTGGCTTACTGGAAAATTCTTGGGCTAAAGCTATAATATATTTTGTCTCACCGCAAAAAATAAAACCTCTCGCGCGATTAATATTTTTACCGCTGGCTAAAAAATAATAATCAAATTCAGCTCTCCACTTTTGATTTGGATTTTGAATCTTAACAATAAAATCGTATTTTCCTTTAGTTGAATTTAAAATTTTAATTGGATAATATTTTAAATCTTTGGCCGCAATCTGTTTTATGTAATTATGCCCGATAATATTCGTCTGGGCCATTTCCCTGATCAGCCGCTCATCTTCATTCATGCCGCGAACAATATAATAAGCAAAGCCATAAATTGTATAAGCCCAGGAAACGCTGGCGATAATAATTAAAAAAACAATCAATAATAAACATAACTGCCGGCGATGTTTAACATACCATAAGCCAAAATTCAGCTTTTTGGTTGACAAGCCTTCAACATCTTTGTACTTCTTAATTTCCTCAGCAAGTTCTGCCGCGCTTTTTCTTTTGATCTGCCCGCTTAGTTCGCCTTGCCTGCTCCGCGATAAATCAAACGATGCCTCAGATTTAGTTGAAATAAACGGCAGGCCGGGAAGGCCCGATTTTAGAAAAAAACCATCACCCCAATTAAA
>JAYEOU010000033.1:0-4295 GCA_034723335.1 Patescibacteria group bacterium | reverse complement strand
CCATTTTTTAAACCAAATTTTTTGCCTTAATTGTGAGTTTGTTTTATTTCTGTTAGTAAAAGCAGACTTGCAATTATGGCAGAAATATCGTTGTCGATTGTTTCTTTTGCCAAATTTTTTAGTGTTTTTACTGTCGCATTTTGGACAATGCTTTTTTTAAATTTTACCATAATAGTTAAATTGTTTTAATAATAAACTTAATATTTACTTTAATCTTAAAACAAATTTAATTATTATAGCAACCATTTTTGACCATTAAACCTAATTTTTCAAACAATTTTTGAGGTTTAGCCTAAGCTAAGCTAAAAAAATTTTTGGAAAATTTGACCAATCCGCCAGCTGGCGGAGCAGTAAAAAATAATTACGCGACAAGTCTAATATAACTTAGCTCTTTATAAATAATTTTATCTTCTCCTTGGTTCATATTTAATATTTGTGTAATTTGTGCTTAATTCGTGAATTTGTAATTCTATTTACTTTATTATTTCTAAAAATTCTTTTTCATCTATTATATTAACTCCCAACTTTTTCGCCTTATCATACTTGATCCCCGGATCAATACCTGCCACCACAAAATTCGTGTTTTTACTAACTGCAGAAGAAATATTACCTCCCAACTCTCTTATTTTACGCTTTGCCTCATATCTTGTCAAACTATTTAATGTGCCTGTTAATACAAACTTTTTATTTTGAAATTTAGGACTTTTTTTAATATACTCTCTATAATCCTCTATAAAACCTACACCTTTTTTTTCTAATTTCTCTAATAGTTCTAAATTATGTTGATTATAAAACCAATCAGAAATACTCTTGGCCACTATTGGGCCGACATCTTCCATCGCTTCTAGAGATTCTGGTTTTATGCCCTTAAAATAAAATATTAAATCAGAAATTTTTGATTTCGGATAAGTGATATTATAAACTGAAAAATTTTTAGCTAAAAGCAAAGCTGTTTCCTCTCCCACATGTCTAATCCCCAAACCATAAATAAAACGTTCTAATTTTACTCTTTTCCTGTCTTGAATTGCTTTAACTAAATTTTCCGCGCTCTTTTCAGCAAACCGCTCCAATGGCTTTAAATCCCCCTTTTTTAAAGTGTAAAAATCGCTCAAATCGCCTACTATTCCTTCCTTAACTAATTGCTCAATAATTTTTGGCCCCAAACCTTCAATGTCCAGCGCTCCCTTTGATGCCCAATGAATTAATTTTCTTAAATTTACGGCATAACAATTTTTATTAGCGCAGCGATAAGCCACTTCGCCAGGCGCTTTATCTATTTTACCGCCGCACACAGGACACTCTGCCGGCAGCCGAATATCTCTTTCATCGCCATCGCGCAGCTTTGGCAGCGCCTTAATCACTTTAGGTATAACATCGCCTGCCCGCTCAATAATTACCGTATCGCCTATTTTCAAACTCAGTCTTTGTATCTCGTCCATATTATGAAGCGTGGCATGGCTTATTGTTACGCCACCAACCCTAACAGGATTTAATATTGCTATTGGAGTGAGCGCGCCGGTGCGGCCAACTTGCCAAACAACATCTTTTACCTTGGTTGTCGCCTGTTCAGCGGCAAATTTATAAGCCATCATATAGCGCGGTCCTTTGCCCACCGCGCCAAGCCGCGGCCATAATGCTAATTTGTTCACTTTAACTGCCACGCCATCACACTGAAAGTCCAGCTTATCGCGATTCTTTTCCCAATGGTCGTGGAATTTAAAAACCTTTTCTATATTTTTACAATACTTATTATATTTCAAAACCTTAAATCCTAATAATTTAGCTAATTCTATTTTCTGCTCCTGTTTTTGTAAAAGATCTCCCCTCTCCCGCGCCTGTCCCGAACGAAGCCGCGGGGACGATAGAACCATGGAAGGTGTTGCCCGCTTCGCCGAAGCCATAGCGAGGCGAGGAGAAAGAGGTAAAATTAAATCATAAACATAATAATCCAATTGCCTTTCAGCGGCTAATTTTGCGTCAAGCTGCCTGATTGAGCCAGCCGCGGCATTGCGGGGATTAGCCAACAGCGCCCTGCCTTGTTTTTTGTACTTTTTATTTAGTTTGCCAAACACTGTTTTAGCCATTATAACTTCGCCGCGAACTTCAATGGTCCCCTTTTCTAATGCTGTTTGTATATTTATTATAGCATCTTTTGCTAAACCGATTTTTGTTAATTGACCTTTCTTTGGCCGCCGCAAAACCAAGGGAATAGCTTCAATAGTCCTTAAATTTTGAGTTATATCTTCGCCAATTACTCCATCTCCGCGCGTAGCGCCTTGCGCAAAAACGCCTTTTTTATATCGCAAGCTTGCCGCCAAACCATCCAACTTTAATTCACAATAATAATCAAGCCTAAATTCACGGCTAATTAGCGAATATAACCTCTTTTCCCAATCCCGCATATCTTCAGAATTAAAAGCGTCAAATAATGACATCATAGGAACCGAATGCCGCACTTTTTTAAACTTATCCAATGGCTTGCCGGCCACTCTCTGCGTTGGCGAATCTAAGGTTATTAAATTCGGATACGCCTGCTCCAGTTTAAATAACTCATTTTTTAAGCTGTCCAGTGCCCCGTCGCTAATCTCCTGCTTGTCTAAAACATGATAAAGATAACGATGATGATTAATCTCCTCGCGTAATTTTTCTATTCTTTTTTTAGCTTGCTGTTTATCCATAAACATGTAACATACAACACAAAACATGTAACAATATTTATTATTTGATTACTTTATATGCTGAATGAGCGTATTTATCCATCTTAAGTCTTAATTTTTCATAATATGTTTTCATGTTACATGTTACATGTTATATGTTATATGTTACGCGAGCTTAATAGCTCAACTCTACGCTCCTTCTATTGCTTAAATAAATTCCGTTTGAAGTAAAGGTTACTGAAGGGCCTGAACTATACACTACACTATAGGAAGCATTATTAGATAAAAAGTAAATGCGAATACTACTATCACAAGTGGCTGGATTAGTATCAAAATTTATATAATCATTGTCACTACAAAAGCTATCATCAAAATTATTTTTTCTGACTTCCCATAAAATTCTTTCAGCTCCTGCTTCAGCCGCAAAATAAGCCTTGGTTGACCTTGCCTGCGTCCTGCTCATCTTAATGCCTCGCGTAATAATATCAGACGCCGCCAATACAACTACTAACATGCCTGTTAAAATCAACAAGGCCATAAATAAAGCAGTGCCATTATTATTTTTTAGCGAATTATTCATTTATATTTATAACTTTTGTAATTAATTTAAGAATTATTTACTATTCATAATACCTTGAAGAAATCGTTGTTTGCATCTTCATCTTCTGTTTATGCATTATTTTGCCCACCGCCTCAATATCCATAACCATAGTAACCTGAGGCTGAACACTATGAAAGGCGTCTATCAAATCATCTATAATTTTAAATTTTAAATTACTTACTTTAATTCCACTAGGGGTGGTGGACGCGATTTCGCCTCCTCTATAAACCATTAAATATCCATCAGCTAAATAATAAGCTACGCAGTCTGTATTCTTGTTTTTAAAATATAATATATCTCCCTCTCCGTTACTGCTGACATTATAAACTTTATAAGTTGCCGGAATGCTAAAACCTATCTCTATTCTGCATTCATCATTGCTCTTTTGCGCCATTCTAACCTCTTTAGCCATTACCTCAAAAACATATTTCATGCTCTCTTGCGCATTCTGCGCCGCAATAGCATTGCGCTGGCCTTCAACCATTATTTTAAATATAGCCGTGGCTGAAAGCATTATAACCGAAAACAATGTTACCGCCACTAACAGCTCTATCAAGGTTGTCCCTGTATTATTTTTTTTTATTTTATCCAACATAACACACTCAAATCTACAATCCGCCAGCTGGCGGATCAAATCTACAAATTATGTATGTAGCAATTCATTGTTTAATATTCTTTTCGGAATTAAATATTTTTGTCTAAAATTTACTAAAATTCCTAACCGTAAACCAACACATGATAAATATCTCTTAACTTGAAAATAATCCTCTTGAGTTAAAAATCTTGTTGCTTTTAATTCTACGACTATTTTGTCCTCAATTATAAAATCGCAAATATTTCTGCCCTTTCTTTCGCCATTAAACGATTGTTTTAATTTATATTCTCTTTTATATTTAAAACCTTTTTTCTTTAATAAAAACTCAAAATAATCCCCGTATTGCTTTTCGTTTTTATACCTACTTAAATCATTATGAACTTTAAACAGCAATCCATTTATTTTGTAAGATAATTCTTTGTAGATAACTTTATCCATATTA
>JAYEOU010000032.1:0-4365 GCA_034723335.1 Patescibacteria group bacterium | reverse complement strand
AAATTCAAAATTAAGATAGTTTCAAAATTCAAAATTAGAATTTATTTCAAAATTCAAAATTAGAAATTAAAAATTCAAAAAATATGTTTATTCTAAAAAATGTTTTTAAAAAGATTTATGCCAAAAATTAAACAAATAATTGCCCGTGAAATTTTGGATTCGCGAGGCAATCCGACAATTGAAACCAAAGTAATACTGGATAATGGCATTATATCCAAAGCCAGTGTGCCGTCAGGCGCCTCAACTGGAGCGCATGAAGCTTATGAGTTGCGTGATGGCGGCAAAAGATATGGCGGCTTAGGCACGCTTAAGGCCGTGAATAATGTTAATGCTAAAATTGTTAAAAAGTTAATAGGTGTTGATGTTACAAAACAGGAAAAGATTGATGATCTAATGATAAAATTAGATGGCACAAAAAACAAAAAGAAATTAGGAGCCAACGCTATTTTATCTGTATCACTTGCCTGCGCGCGAACTGCCGCAATTGCCAAAAAAGTGGAATTATACGAATATATTATTTCAAAATTCAATCCGCCAGCTGGCGGACAAAATTCTCCGCCAGCTGGCGGATTCAAAATTCCTATCCCTTGTTTTAATATCTTTAACGGCGGCAAGCATGCTGACACCAATCTGGATTTTCAGGAGTTTATGGTTATTCCCAACCTCACCCCCCAGCCCCCTCTCCTAATTAGGAGAGGGAGAGGAGCGGAGCGACGGGGGAGAGGTAAAAATTTTGCGGAGCAAGTTAGGATGGGGGCGGAGATTTTTCATGAGTTGGGGCATGTTTTAAGGAAAGCCGGTTTTGACACTGATGTTGGCAGTGAAGGCGGTTATGCTCCTAATCTTGTTTCCAGCATACAGGCGATTGAATTAATTATGGCCGCAGTAATTAAAGCAGGCTATCAGCCGGGCAAAGATGCCGGCCTGGGCATTGATGTTGGATCGTCAGAGTTATATAATAAAGAAATCGGCAAATATATTTTTAAGTTGGATCGGGCGCATTTTACCGCCAGTACCTTGACAGGGCTTTATTATGATTGGTTTAGGAAGTATCCGATTATTTCAATTGAAGACGGTTTAGCCGAAGATGATTGGCAGGGCTGGCACGAATTGACGCGTGAATTGGGCGGAGAGATGATGATAATTGGCGATGATTTATTTGCCACAAATATTAATCGTTTGCGCCAAGGATTGAAAAATAAAGCGGCTAATACTATTTTAATAAAACCAAACCAGGTTGGCACATTGACCGAAACAATTGAATGTGTTAAATTAGCGCAAAAACATAATTACAAAATAATGGTGTCGCATCGGAGCGGTGAAACTTGTGATGATTTTATCGCTGATTTAGCTGTGGCGGTTGGCGCTGATTATATTAAAGCAGGATCTTTGTCGCGCAGTGAGAGGCTGGCGAAGTATAATCGGTTGATGGAAATTGAAGAAAATTTGGAGAATAAGAGGTAAAAATGTCAAATGCCAAAGCTCAAATATCAAATCAAATCCAAATTTCAAATGACAAAATTTAACATTAAGCTATTTGTTATTGATTTGGCATTTGGATTTTGACATTTGAAATTAATCAATTATTTTACATCATTGTTTCATAATAAGTATGAATAAAAAAAATAACCAAAACAACGATCTGCCAATGATTTTAATAATCTTGGATGGTTGGGGTATTTCTAAACCAAACAAAGGAAATGCTGTAACTTTGGCAAAGACTCCGAATTTGGACGGGTTGATTAAAAAATATCCTAATGCCCAATTATGCGCTCACGGTAAATGCGTTGGCTTGCCGGCGCATCAAGACGGCAATAGCGAGGCCGGCCATATGAATATAGGAGCCGGCCGCGCTGTTGAGCAGGAAGCGGTTAAGATTGCTAAAAGCATTAATGACGGCACTTTTTTTAAAAATACCGCTTTTATTGAAGCTATCAAACATGTTCAAAAAAATAAATCAAAGCTGCATTTAATAGGTATGATATCTAATGGCATGAGCGCTCACAGCGACCCTAAACACATTTTAGCTTTATTAACTTTAGCAAGAGAGCATAAAATTAAAGAGGTTTATCTGCATTTATTTACTGATGGACGAGATTCGCCTAGATATGCCGCCTTAAAATTAGTAGAAGCTATGCAACGCGATTGTTTAAAATATAATGAATATATCGCCACGATTATTGGAAGATTTTATGCCATGGATAGAAAGAAAAAATGGGAGCGGTTGGAGATGGCTTATAATGCTTTAGTATTAGGAAAAGGCTTAAAGGCGAAAAGCCCCCAGGCAGCCATAACCGAGGCTTACAATAAGGGCGAGAGCGATGAATTTATCCATCCTTATGTAATAACTAAAAAGGGCGGGCCATTGCCAAGAATAGGGGATGGAGATAGTGTTGTTTTTTTTAATTTAAGGTCAGATCGAGCCAGACAATTAGCCAAAGTATTTGTACAAAAAAAATTTAATGAATTAAATTCTGATTCATTTATAAGAAAGAAGGTTCTAAAGAATTTAAAGTTTGTTGCCATGACAGATTTCGGACCTGATTTAGATAGTATTTTAACAGCTTATCCAAGCGTTGATTTACACCGGACTTTGCCGATGCAATTAGCTGATTTGCGCCAATTATATATCACTGAAACAGAAAAATACGCGCATATAACTTATTTTTTTAATGGCGGTTACGCAGATCCTGTGGCTGGGGAGACAAGAATAGTGATAGATTCTCCCGATGTGCGATCTTATGATGAAATTCCGGTTATGAAGTCGGCTGATTTGGCTAAAATTGTAATTAATAATTTAACAGGAAAGCGAGATTCGCGAAATTTGTCTTTCTCAGGATATAAATACGATTTTACGGTTTTAAATTTTGTCGCACCCGATATGATAGGCCATACCGGCAATCTCAATGCAGGCATTGAATGCTGCCATCAAGTTGATAAATATTTAGGCGCAATTATTAAAGCTTATCTTAAAGTTAAAGGAACAATTTTAGTAACGGCAGATCATGGCAATATTGAAGAGATGATAAATTTAGAAACAGGCGAAATTGACACTGAACATTCCATTAATCCAGTTCCTTTTATTGTGGTAAGTAAAAAATTAAAAAACAAAATTAGATTATGTAAAAATGGAGCTTTAAGCGATATAGCGCCGACTATACTTGAATTATTAGAGCGTAAAAAGCCCAAAGAGATGACCGGAAAATCGTTGATAAAATAGAATTAAGAATTACGAATTAAGATTCAAATGAAACAAGAGCACCTAATTTATAATTCTTAATTTGTAATTCTAAACTATATGCGCGGAATAATTTTAGCGGGAGGAAGCGCGACTCGTCTGCGCCCTTGCACAAAAGTAACCAGCAAACAACTATTGCCGGTTTATAATAGACCAATGATTTATTATCCGCTTAATACCTTGATAAAAGCCGGTATTGAGGAGATTTTAATTATTGTGTCGCCTGAACGAGCCGGCGATTATTTAAATTTGCTTGGCTCTGGCAGGGAATTTGGAGTAAAATTCACTTATGAAATTCAGGATAAGCCGCGCGGCTTGGCTGAAGCTTTTATTATTGGCGAAAATTTTATTGATAAAGATAATATAGTTATGATTTTGGGCGATAATATTTTTGAAGATGATTTCAGCAAAGAGATTAAAAGTTTTAAAAAAGGAGCGCGCGTGTTTGCCAAGCAAGTGCCTGATCCGGGAAGATTTGGCATTGTGGAATTTAACAAGGATAATAAAGCTATCTCAATAGAAGAAAAACCAAAAACCCCCAAAAGCAATTACTGCGTAACCGGTTTATATATTTATGACAGCCGTATAATTGAAGCGGCTAAAAATTTAAAGCCGTCAAGCAGGGGAGAGCTGGAAATTGTTGATCTGCATAATTGGTATCTTAAAAATGGAGAGTTAGATGTTGTTAAGGTTAATGGAGCGTGGATTGACGCAGGAACTTTTGACAGTTTGCTTGCGGCGCAAATTTTAGCCAAGGAAAAGTTGCAGGATAAATTAGTAATATAAGTTAACTATAAATCACGCATAACGCGATTAGTATAATTGTATTATGTGTTATGTGTTATGCGTTATGCGCTTATAATCGGTTTTATAACTTATGGCAAATCAACTGCAAAGTATTTGCCTTATTTTTTGCCGAGCTTGAAAAAACAAACTTTTAATAATTTTAAGATAATCGCATTTGATAACACAGAAAATTCCGACAATGAAAATATTAATTATATAAAAAATAATCATCCTGAATTAGAAATTTTGCGCGCAGGAGAAAATATCGGATTTGCCAGAGCTTATAATAGAATGATAAATAAGGCGGTTGAAATGAATGCTGAATATTTTTTGGCCATCAA
>JAYEOU010000031.1:0-4400 GCA_034723335.1 Patescibacteria group bacterium | reverse complement strand
ATTAGTTTTGTAACGTCCCGCAGTATTGCGGGATGAGACAAATTTTTCAAACAATTTTTGAGGTTTAGCCTAAGCTAAGCTGAAAAAATTTTTGGAAAATTTGACCAATCCGCCAGCTGGCGGAGCAATAAAAAATAATTACGCGACAAGTCTATTGTACTAAATTTTTAAACTTTTATTTATATTCTGTTTAAAAATTAAAAATTAAAATTTATTTAAAAATTAAAGATTAAAAATTAAAAATTTTACCAATATGTTAAAAGCTATCCCAAAAATTCTAATAATAATCTTCCTTTTAGTTTTTATCCTCCAACTCGCCAGTTTGATTTTTCTATTGGCTGTGCCGGAACCAAGCCAAGCTGTTGACCCTTTGGAATTGCAAGTAAAAATTGGGGATACTAAAAAAATAACTTTTGATAAAACCACTGCTCCAATCGCCGAATACATTAAAGCAATCTACAAATACGCAATCGGCATAGTCGGAATTTTAGCCGCAGTTGTTTTAATGTTTGGCGGGGTGCTCTGGCTTACTGCTGGAGGAAACACGGAAAGGGTTACTAATGCTAAATCCTGGATAGGCGCGTCTTTAACCGGCCTTGTTTTAGCCCTTTGCTCTTATATGATTCTTGCTACGATAAATCCAGGGTTGGTGGATTTTAGGGTGAAACCGGTGGGGATGGTTGATGAACATAATACATCAGGCTGGTATTTCTCGTGGCACAATACTATTACTCAAGAAAAAGGAAATAGTAAATTTTATAAAACATTAGCAGAATGCAAAACAGGAGAAAAAAAAGATACACATATACATGTAACAATAAGTATGCCTTGCCGAAACGACTCTGTAGCAATGTTTAATTATTCCTGGGCATGTATTCCCCAAGGAAAAAGTTGCTTAAGTACTTTGGGCTCTGGTTGGCTTACAGCACCAACGCTATACACTAAATATTGTATAGAGGATAAAATATGCTCCGGAGATACACAAAAAACTTGCTGCAGAAGAAAAAAATAGTTCGACGGCTCCATACAGGCTGTCTAAAAAGTCCTAATAGCTCTTTTAAAAATCAATAAAAAAGGTTTAATGGTCAAAAATGGTTGCTGATTTTTTAATAGTTAAACAAAATTTTTACTAAAATTAGTATAAAATTGAAGTTAAAAATAGCATAGAAAGTCATTAACTTTAAATCTATTTAAACTTAATGTTAGTTCATAGCTGATGTTACAGTAAAAACGCAATTTTCAGCAACCATTTTTGACCATTAAGCCATAAAAATCCAAGACGGCTCCATAGTGGCGATAGCCCTATGGAGCCAAAATGCGAACCATAAAAAACTACAGGAATTTATTATAAAGAAGAATCAATTCGTATTCTTCTTTATAACGAATTCTTGTAGTTTCTCGCAAGGGCTCCATAGTCCCCGCTCCTCGCGAGGGGCGGGGCTGTGGAGCCAAAATGCGAACCATAAAATACGCGAAACAAAAATTTGACACAAAAAATATATTTGCTATAATTTGATGTATATACAATGTATATGCATTAATAATTTACTTAAACAACAACAATATGCAACAAGCTCAACTCACAATTAGAATTGACCAAAAATTAAAAAAACAAGCGCAAGATACGGCTGAAAATTTCGGACTGCCTCTTTCTTCATTGATTAAGGCATTTTTAACTAATGTTGTTAAAACCAAAAAATTCGCCCTAAATAAATGCAGTGACGAATACTTTGATTCTATTATTATGGAATCCTGCCACGATAAAAAAATCACTTCTAAACTTGAAAAGCTGGCTGACGCGGTTATTAAAAAATTTCCTAACAGCTTATGATTATTTTAACAAAATCATTTGAAAAACAATTGGAATCTTTAAAAATGGAAATAAATGATGTTGCTGTAGGAATTAACAGAACGCTTAATAAAAAAATTTTTAGAAAAGGAGATACTTTGCTGGCTAATTCATTTATTGATTTGAAAAAATGTTTAGTTGTTAAAATACGAGTTGGGCCAAAACAGCAAGCCAGAATGTTAGTTATATTTATTATTGTGAAAAATATAAAAATTCCTTTTTTTATTATTAAAAAAAATGACAAAAGATTTGGCTCTAATTTATCGTTAAAAGGTAAAATGAAAAGTGTTATCAGCGAAAAAGCGAATAGATCTTTAGATGATTTTGATGGCGGGAAGTATGATAAAATTAATGAAAAATAATTAAGAGGGCTCTATACAGGCGATAGCCCTGTGGAGCCAAGATGCAGGCCAGCCGCGTCCGTGTTCGGGCTACTCGCTTTTTTAAGCTCGCATCCCGACCGCTTTTTCAGCGGTCGCGGCGCTGTAAATAAAATTTGACATTGTATTACACTTGTAATACAATATAATTATAATTCTTAACAAATAAAAATATGAGACAAGTTTTAAGCGTATCACTGCCTGGCGGCGTAATAAGCGATATTAAAAAAAGAGTAAAAAATAACGGTTTTAATTCAGTAAGCGAATATTTTAAATATTTGTTTAAAATGGACACCGAAAATGTAATATCAGAAAAAGAATTATTGGAAGACATTAAGCAAGCCAGAAAAGAATATAAAGAAGGCAGGACTATAAAAGCCGATTCATTAGCAAATCTTTTATGATTGTAAAAAATATTGAATATTCAATAAAATTCGTAAAACAGCTTAGAAAGCTCCCGCGAAATATCATTAACAGCGCCAAGAAAAAAGAAAAAATTTTTAAACAAAATCCGCTTCATTCTTCATTGCGTGTTCATGAATTGCATGGGAATTTCAAAGGTGTCTGGTCTGTTTCAATAAACAGAAATTACCGCATTATTTTTGAGCGCGCCTCAAATGGAGATATTATTTTTATTTCTATTGGAAAGCATGATATTTATAGATATTTATGATCTACTTTACAAAATACGCGGAACAAAAATTTGACATACTTAACAAACACAAGATCTATTTTACTAAAGAACAAATAGAAGACACTTTAAAATTGCCTGACAAAATTGGCAAAAAAGGAAAATATTCAACCGCGCGCAAAGATAATATAAAAGTGATTTATCAAAAAAGCGATGGGGCAATGCGAGTTATTACATTTTATCCTATTAAAATATAATTCAAATCTACGAATGTATTCAAATGCCTCAAATTAATTCAAATTATTCAAATAAAAATATTTGAGGCATTTGAATAATAATTTGTCCCGCCACTTATTTTTTATTATTGCAGGCGGGATCCCGCTAAGGCGGTGATAGATTAGAATTATGTTATACGATCCCGAAGCCAATATAATATCTTGGGAATTAGCCAAAGCCCCAATCAGCCATGCTCGTGAATTTGGCAATTTTATTATTCATTTATCTAATTCAAATAAACCGATTTTAATTGAAATATTAGATGCGTCAAAATTCATGGGCCAGTTTGATAAGCTAAAAATACCTAAAAAGATTAGGCAAGTAATGCCAGTGAGTTAAAATTTTATAAATATGTCCATCAAAGCAATCGCCAAACCAAAAAAATCGCCATCTGGCAAAAAACCGCTTCTCGCCCCCGGCCACCGCGCATGCGCTGGCTGCGGCCAATTAATTGCCGCGCGCGCTGTTGCGGAAGCTCTTGGACCTAATACTATTATTGCCAATGCGACCGGTTGTTTAGAAGTAACCACCACGCCTTACCCTGAAAGCGCCTGGGGAATGCCGTGGATCCATTCTTTATTTGAAAACCCAGCCGCAATTGCTTCTGGAATTTTAGCGGCTTTAAAATACAAAGAAGCTAAACCTCTACGATTGCAAAGCAATCGTAGAGGTTTAGCTTCTCCTAAGGTTGTGGCGCAGGGAGGCGACGGATCAACTTTTGATATTGGCTTTGGCTTGATTTCCGGCATGTGGGAACGAGGAGAAAATATTTTATATATCTGCTATGACAATGAAGCATATATGAATACCGGCATCCAGGCAAGCGGCGCCACTCCTTGGGCGGCCAATACCACAACCAGTCCAACCGGCAACAAATCTTTCGGCTCCCAACAAAGAAAAAAAGATATGATTACTATTGCTCTAGCCCATAGAGTCCCGTATGTTGCGCAAACCACAGTTGGCTTTTTAGCTGATATTGCCAATAAAATTAAAAAAGCTATTTCCATAAAAGGTCCTGCTTATCTGCAAATCTTATCGCCTTGCATTCCAGGCTGGAAAATTAATCCATCGCAAACTATTAAAATCGGCAAATTGGCGGCGCAAACCGGATGTTATCCAATAATTGAATATACTAACGGACAGCTAACTAACGTGATGGAAACATCGCAGACACGGCCCAAGGTGGATGAATATCTTAAATTGCAAGGCAGATTTAAGCATTTATTCTCCACTAAAAAAGGCGAAAAACAAATTGAGCATATAC
>JAYEOU010000030.1:0-4404 GCA_034723335.1 Patescibacteria group bacterium | reverse complement strand
AGAAATAATCCCCATCTTCTGCCCGGATGCCAAGCTTTAGTGATTGAAGAGCTGGTAAATTTCGCAGAGACAACCACTAATGGCGTGCTTTATGAAAGGAGAGAAAAAAAGCGAAGGGTTGATGATGCCGCTACAATACTTTTCTACCAAAATCCAATGGCGATTGAAAGACTTAGGAAATACAATATTAATTTACATTGGATTATTGGACTTCGCGATGATTTATTGCCTTTCGCTGTCAAGGAAGGCTTCTTTCCTGAAAAGCTGGTTAATGACTACTTTGACTTTCTGAATAATCCAAAAGACTGGAATTTGAAGCGTGGCTTTGAGTTCTTTAAGGGGGTGTAAAATGCTACCGAAATTTTTCGTTGCCAATGATGCTTCTGATATAAATGAAGCGATAAACAAAACTGAATTGATTTTAGACGTAGCCGGAGATTATGGCATTAAGCTTAATCTAGACTTGGTGTTGAAAGACATCAATATAATTAGCAAAATCGCCAAGCTCTCTAACAAACCGATTTTTGTGGACATGAAAATGTGGAACGGCAAGCGAACCATGAACGAGGCTATCAAAGTCATTGCAGATCAAGGTGCGGCTATGATTAATGTGTGGGCTCAGGCTGATAGCATGCTGGAAAAAGCGGTTGATACTGCAAAGAAAGTAGGATTAACTATTTTAGGAGTGACCGTGCTCACTCATTACGACGATGATTATTGTAAAAAATTTTTCGGTCGCCCGATGGATAAGATGGTTCGTTTACTGGCAAAAACTGCGTTAAAATGGGGCTGTGATGGCTATATTTTACCCGGCACTTGCCTTGATGCGGTATTGGATTTAGGTGGGATTAAATTTAACCCCGCCGTTCGGCCAAAATGGTTTGGCGATAAACAGGTAAATTTTCAGAAACAGATAATGGAGCCAGAAGAGGCTTTTAGAAAAGGAGCGGACATTGTTTCCTGCGGAAGCCCTGTGTTCAAATCTCAGGACCCAAAAAGAGCGCTTGAATTAATATTGGAGGAAATTAAATTTATACATAAGCAAATTTAATTAGTAATAAATTAAAACATGCCAACCACCAAAGGAGGTAAAAAATAAAAGGTGGTTGGTTTTTTCTTTGCTTTAAAGTTGGATTTGCGGTATAATATGTGTATAATGTGAATTAAGAATTAAGAAGTTAGAATTAAGAATATTAAAAATTTCAAAATTCTATCTTAAAAAAATATGGCTAAAAAAATTAAAAAAACACCCGCCTCCGTCCCGCTAAGCGGGACTATGGCGGGCAAGAAACTGCCGGCTAAGTTAGTGAAATATTTAGACAAAGCCGGGGTTAAACATGAGATTTTAGAACACAAAACGGTTTATACCGCGATGGATGCGGCGGTTACTATGCGCAAGGAATTAAATGAAATTGCCAAGTCCTTGTTGGTGAAAGCTGATAAGGATTATTATTTAGCGCTGTTACCGGCTGATTACAACCTTGATTTTAAAAAGTTGGGCAAATGCATTAGTGCGCAAACAGGCAAGAAAATTAAGGCAGTAAAAATTCCCGGCGAAAAAGTGATGGTAAAATTATTAAAAGTAAAAGCAGGGGCTATGAGCGCTTTTGGCGGATTGCATAAATTGCCGGTTGTCATGGACAAAGGATTGGTTAGAGCGAGAAAAGCGATTTTTTCTTCAGGCAATTTTAACCATTCTGTGGAAATGGCTGTTCGTGATTTTGTGAAAATGGAAAATGCTGTTTTAGGGAGCTTTGGGATTAAGAAGAAAGTGAAGATCGTTAAGCCGAAGAAGGCGGTGAAGAAGAGGGATGTGGTCAAGAAAGGTGTTAAGAAGAAAAAATAATGTATATAGTGTCATTGCGAGCGGAGCGAAAAGGAGCCCCGATTGTTATCGGGATAAACTCCGCAATCCCGCGATTATCGCAACTTTCACGGGATTGCTTCGTCGCTCACTTCACTACGCTTTGTTTCGCTTCTCGCAATGACAATTATGTTGTAGTATGTTGCAAATAAAATTAGAAAAATTTCAAGGTCCTTTAAGCTTACTGTTGCAGATAATAGAAAAACAAGAAATGGATATTACTGAAATAAGTTTGGCTAAAGTTGCTGATCAGTATGTTGATTATATAAAAAATTTGCAGAAAATTAACCCCGTTAGATATCAAGATAAATACAATAATGGCAATAATAATCAAGAAATATCTAACGGGGTAAAGCCAGATGATATGGCGGATTTTTTAGTAGTGGCGGCGCGATTGCTATTAATTAAATCCAGGGCGTTGCTGCCTTATTTATATCCAGAAGAAAAGCGGGAGATTGAAGAATTTAAACAGCAGTTGAAAATGTATAAAGAATTTTTAGAAGCAATGAATAAAATTGAAGTTATGTTAAAGAAGAAAAGGTTTATGTTTGCCAGGGAGTTTAATAGAAAATCCATGTTGTCCTTAGCTCAAGGAATAGGCATTTTTTCACCGCCCAAGAAGCTTGCAGCTCAGGAATTAGCTATTGTTTTTCAAGGCATAATCAGTAATATAAGGCCGGAAGAAAAATTAGCGGAGAAAAAATTAGAGCATAAGATTAATATTGAGGATAAAATTTTAGCGATTCAGCAGATGCTAATTAACAGAATGAAATTAAATTTTAATAAAATTTTAGCTAATACTAAATCAAAAACAGAAATAATCGTTAGTTTTTTGGCAGTACTGGAACTGATGAAGCGGAAAGATATCTCAGTGAGGCAGGAAGGGCTGTTTAATGAGATGGTTATTAGTAAGATATAAACAAACTTAAAGCTCAAAGTGTAAAGTTCGAAATTACAATGCAAAACGCAAAATTATTTTCAATTTAATGTCAAAAATCGATTAAACGTTAAATGCAATTTAAAATTTAAATTTCAAATTAAATAATTTGGCATTGAATTAACATTTATCTGTTCATCAAGTTTCGTTTACGACATTAGGTGGGGATTTTGAAATTTGACATTAAATTTTACATTTTGAGTTGTAGTTTTGCATTTTGAATTTTAAGTTTTAAGTTTTTTATTATGAATATTAAATCTCAAATAGAATCTTTGTTATTCATTTCCGCCAAACCCATGTCAGTTAAACAGCTGTCTGATCTAATTAAAAAATCGGACAAGGAAATTAAACATGCCTGCGATGAATTAGCGGAATATTATAAACAAGAAAAGCGCGGAACGCGGATAATGAAAATCGGATCAAAATATCAGATGGTTAGTTCGCCGGATAACGCAAAATTAGTTCAGAAATTTATTAAAGATGAGATAAGCGGGGAGTTATCCAGACCAAGTTTGGAAACATTGACCATTATTGCTTACCGCGAGCCAATATCCAAGCTGGATTTGGATAGAATAAGGGGCATAAATTGCGCTTTGATTTTGCGCAACTTATTATTGCGCGGGTTAATTAGCGCTAAACAGGATAGGCGCAAAAGGGAAATTTATTATAATATTACTTGTGATTTTATGCGATTTTTAGGGATTAGCGATACCAAAGAGCTGCCGGATTATGAGAAGTTAAGCAAGGATGATGCGATTGATAGAATGCTGGAAAACGCGTAACGTGGAACGCGTAACGCGTAACGCATAATAAGTTTTATGAATTATAATTTTGTCAAAATGTTAAAATGAGCATCAACTACATAGAATTATTCCAAAGTATTCCGCCGCAATTAGCAATAATGCTCATTGCCATAATTCCTATTGCCGAGCTTAGAGTTTCTATTCCCGTGGCTTTGGGGATTTATAAATTGCCGGTTTGGCAGGCGATTTTTTTTTCGGTTATCGCCGATATTGCTATTGCGGCAATGATAATTTATTTATTAGGCCCTGTTTATAAATTTTTAAGCGGAAGGTTGAATTTTGTTGATAAATTTTTTGCATGGCTTTTTAAAAGAACCAGAAAAAAATTTTTTTATAAATATGAAATTTGGGGAAATATCGCTTTAATACTTTTTGTGGCTATTCCATTGCCAGTAACCGGGGCATGGACAGGCTCAATCGCTTCTTGGCTATTCGGCATTCCCCGGAAAAGGTCTTTGTTTTATATTTCTATAGGTGTTATAATATCAGCAGGGATAGTTACTTTAATTAGCTTGGGAGTGATTAGCGCGTTTTAATATATGACAAAAAAAATATTTTAAGGATTTAACAAAATTATAAATAGGGGCTGGTGACGAGGGCGCTTTCGTAGCGAAATTTTCAGATTTTGAGGAAATTTTTTTTAAAAAATTTTTGATTATGTGCTAATATAGGCAAAAATTTTTTTAGAAAAATTTACCAAAATCTGGAAATTGCAGTAGAAATGGTCCTCGTCACCAGCCCCTAAACAACAATCAACAAATTTATGCCAAACACTAAACAAAAAATTATTATTGCCAATT
>JAYEOU010000029.1:0-4408 GCA_034723335.1 Patescibacteria group bacterium | reverse complement strand
AATCCTAATAAAAAAATTATTCTAGTAAGAGAATATGAAAAATGCGTTATCCCTTGCGGGTTGCCATATATTTTTAACCGGCTGAAATCGGCTCAAAAAGACATAATGCCGGATAAGGCTTATAAGGCGAATAAGATTAATTTGGTAATTGGGAAAGTGGCCGGGATTGATACGGATTCCAAAAAAGTAAATCTTGATAATCAGAAAAAAATAGGATATGATAAGCTGGTTTTAGCTACAGGGTCAAGACCCGCGATTATTCCTATCAAAGGCGCGGAATTGAGCGGTGTTTATCAAATCAGAAAGAATATAAAATATTTAAAAAATTTGCGGAAGGCGATTATAAAAGCAAAAAACATTGTTATCATTGGCGGAGGATTTGTTGGAATGGAGTTGGCGGAAGAATTGAGCGCAATGAAAAACAAGAATGTTAGCGTAGTAGAAGCTTTAAGCCATTGCTTAATTGCTAATTTTGATAAGGAATTTGCCGTTGTTGGCGAAGAAAAAGTTAAAGAAAATGGAGTAAAAATTTATGTTAAAACAGCGGTTGAAAAAATTATTGGAGAAATTAAAGTGAAAGCGGTGAAATTTAACAGCGGCAAACAAATCCCCGCAGATTTAGTGATTATGGCTGTCGGAAGCCGGCCGAATGTTGAATTAGCCGAAAAAGCGGGAATTAAAGTAATGAAAAAAGGCGGAATTTGGACAGATAAATTTATGCGCGCCAATATTCCTAATATTTTTGCTGTTGGCGATTGCGCTGAAACCAGAAGTTTTTTTACAGGAAAATTTAATTTAATAATGCTGGCTTCGCTGGCTTGCCATGAAGCAAGAATCGCCGGAGCGAATTTGTACCGCAAAGAAAAAAATTTGATAGAAAGCAGAGGCGCGATTGCCGCTTTTTCCACTTATCTTGACGGATTAATTTTGGGCTCCGTAGGATTGGGACAAAGGACGGCTGAGGAAAACAAAATTAAAATAGCCGTTGGAGCCGTTAAGGTTTCCAGCCATCACCCGAACACCTTGCCAGACACTCAAATAATAAAGATAAAACTTATTTTTAAGCAATCTTCCAAAGTATTATTAGGCGGACAGATCGCCGGACCTGAAAATACAGCTGAACTGATAAATTTAATCGCAGTTGCCGTCCAGCAAAAAATGACTGCCCAAGAGTTAGCTAATTTGCAAGTAGCGACCCATCCGCTAATTACAGCCGCTCCAACAGCTTATCCCATTATTAAGGCGGCAGATATGGTTTTGTAAAAACAGTTTTTCCGCGCTCTAAATATAGTAATTAAATTTATGTTTAAACTAAAATATTTTCAGAATAATTTATCTCCTGGTTTTGTAGCTTTATTTTCCGGCCGCATGATTCAGTTTGCGGCCGCCGGCTTGATTGTTTTGTTTTTGCCGATTTTTTTGCTGACTAAATTAAATTATCAAGTTGAATATGTTTTTATTTATTACATGGCAGGCCATTTATCTTACGCCATGCTTTTGCCTTTGGGCGCCCAGTTTTTAAACAAAATCGGTTTGCGCCGCTCTTTGCGGATTAGTGTGATATTGGACAGCGCTTTTTATGTTTGCTTTTTTCTTTTTGATAAGAACCCGAATTTATTTTTAGTTTTATCAATTATTATTTTGACTTTTGCTAGATTATTGTTTTGGCTGCCATACCATACTGATTTTGCGAAATTTACCAATAAAGCTGATCGGGGCAAAGAAGTAAGCTTAATGTGGGCTACTCGCTCTTTTTTAAGCGTGGTGATGCCAATAGCAGCAGGATTTTTGATTGTTCATTTTGGCTTTAATTTAGTTTTTATTATTGCTATTATTCTTTATCTGTCAGCCGGCATTCCTTTTTTAACATTGCCGCGGACCAAGGAAAGATTTAGTTGGGGAGTAGGCGAGACTTTTAAAAAATTTTTTAGCAGAGAAAATAGAAAATTAGTTTTGGCTAATATGGCTAATGGCGCGGAAAATTGCGTTGGAATTATAATTTGGCCGATTTTTATTTGGCAGTTGGTTAATGAAAATTATCTGGAAGTTGGTATTTTATCAGCATTAATTATTTTTGTAGCTGTGATTTTGCAATTAGTTGTCGGCAAATACACGGATATATTTGACAAAAGAAAAATGCTTCGCTGGGGTTCGGTTTTTTATGCCGTGGGCTGGTTAGTAAAAATTTTTGTTTTAACCGCTTTTCATATTTTTATAGCCGGCGCTTACCATATGTTTGCCAAAGTTTTTAAAGATACGCCGTTTGACACTTTAAATTATGAAATTATGGCTGATCAAGGCCATTTAGTTGATGAATATACGGTTTTAAAAGAAATGGCAATTCAGTTTGGCAAAGTTTTAATGTTGATTTTCGCTATTATTATTGCTTTAAATTTTGGCCTAAATTGGACTTTTGCTTTGGCGGCGCTGGCGAGTTTGTTTGTTACTTTGTTGTAATAGACTTGTCGCGTAATTATTTTTTACTGCTCCGCCAACTAGCGGATTGGTCAAATTTTCCAAAAATTTTTTCAGCTTAGCTTAGGCTAAACCTCAAAAATTGTTTGAAAAATTATAACTCAAAATTTGAAAATTTTTACCCCGTTGGATAACTGGGGTCGTTACAAAACTAATTACGCGACAAGTCTAATATTTTACAGATTGGCCAGCAACCATGTCCCATCTCCCTGTTTTTTAATATGAAAATAAATCGGCACTTTGTAGCCGCCTAAAGAAAAGTAAACTTCAGCAGAATATGTTTTTTCCGTATCTGTAGAATCTGACAATTTTGCTCCGGACATAATATTGCCCAAAATAAATCTTCCTTCATCATTAAGAAAGTCCATTGTATATTCAATTGCTTTTTGCATTTCTGGAGTAAAATAAGTGAGAGTTGTAATTTTATCGCCTGATCTAATGGCGCTGGCGGCCGCGGCAAAAACTTGATCAGCGCTATGAGTTTGGCAATTGGTACAGGTTGTTGGAGGTGGCAATGGCGACGGAGCAGTGTAATAACCAGTGGCAATTTTATTCAAATTCGCATTAGTAATACCTAAGCTTAAATTTTTCATTATAACAAAAGCGTCAGCAGGACGTCCTAAAAAATATTTTTTACCATCAGCTGGATTTATATACCAAGCTTGTCCGGCTTTTTCGGTTTGTAAAAATATTTTGCCTAAATTTTCTCTTGTAAAATTTTCATCAATAATTAGCTTGCCATCATTCAAAGGATCATAATTATTTTCAACTTCTGTTTTATCATCATATCCGTCACTATCTGAATCAATATTTTGCGGATCAGTGCCAAGCGCATTTTCTAAACTGTTGGACAGTCCGTCATTGTCATCATCTTGATAATTATACTTAATAATGCCAACTGGAATTTTATTTAAATCCTCATTAGTAATGCCAATGCCCAAATTACGCATTAGAGCAAAGGCGTCAACCGGTCTGCCTAAATAATATTTTCTATAATTAGCAGGATTAACATACCATGCTTGGCCATGCGATTGGACTTGTAAGAGAATACTGCCTGATAATTTTTGGGATAAGTTTTTTTGAGCAAATGCAAGTTGCGTAATTAGCAAAGTTGTCAAAAGTATAAAAGTTGTTATTAAATATTTTTTCATAGATTAAGTTTTATTAAGCTCTAAGTGTTGCGACAGCACTTAGAGCTAATTGTTATTTACTCTAATAAATATTTCTTAATATCATCTTTGCGCTGCCTTGATTCTCTAATTATTATATTAACTAAATTTTTATATTCCTGTATATTTTTAAAATCTTTTAAAATAATATTTTTATTGCATAAAGTACCGTCTCTTTTGCCTAAATAGTCAGGATAACTTGACCATTTATAATTTTCCGCTTTAGCGATTTTATGTATTTCCGGATTGCCATTTATATATCCTGATAGCCAAAGAAGATAACTATCTGTATTAATATGAATGGATTTAAATTTTCCTTGAAATAAAGTTCCAGAACGGTTGTTTTTGAAATTAAAATACCAAGTATAGCCACCAGATAAACGTCTAATAAATTCTGATATTCCATTTTCAGTCAATTGTTTTAGAATTAAATGATAGTGATTTGGATTTAAGCAATAAGTGATAATTTCAACAAGCGGTTCGACCGCTTCCGAAGCGGTCGAACCGCTATGTTTTTCTTTTTGATAAAGACTACCTATAGGATTTATCGTATTAAACTCTCGTATGCTTCTAATAAACCTAACAAAATCCTTCTCATCCATAAAAACATCCCGTTTATCTACTCCGCGGTTGTAGATATGATAATAGTAATTGTTTTGAAATTTTATTTTACGCATTAGTTAAGATTTGCTATAATTAAAATAAGAAAATAACAAAATAAAAAAATAATATGATAAAATTTATGTTTAGTAAAAAGAGAATAA
>JAYEOU010000028.1:0-4458 GCA_034723335.1 Patescibacteria group bacterium | reverse complement strand
ATATTATTAATAATTTATTCAATGAACAATTTGTAATGGAATTATTTAAAAAACAGATACTGCCTTGCTATCCTGATTTTGTTTCTATTAAAAAAATAAAAATTCAGCCACACAAGGAATATATTTGGGAATCAACATATCATGTTGTTATTGAATTTAAGACAATCTTTATTGTGAATAACGGCGAGGAAGTTGATTTGCCTATTTTTTGTTCCGCGCACAGCGATGAGCCACGCGAAAACGCTTATGATGCTCTAAAATATTTATGGAATAGCGGTTTTGTCAAAGGTAATTTGACCATTCCCCGGCCGTTATTTTTTTCAAAAAAATTTAACGGCATTTTTTATAGGGGCGCGGAAGGCGTTAATTTGTATCAATTTATTAGAAATAGTAATTTAGTTGAAGTTGAGAGGATTGTCGCGCAAGCAGCTAAGTGGTTTGCCAAGTTGCATAGTTTGCCTGTTAAAAATGCTTATAATTTTAATCCGGAAAATAGCCGAATAAAAACAGTTATTCCCGGAGTTGATCATATATTAGAAAAAATTAGGAATGATTATCCGCAATATAGCGAGATTTATCAAAAGGCCTATAAAGTTTTTATCACAAATGAAGAAAATTTTTTATCATCCGCTAAAAAGCGCTGGCTTATTCATGGCGACGCGCATCCTGAAAATGTAATAAGAATGAGTAAAAAAACAATAGCTTTAATAGATTTTACAGATATTTGCTTGTCTGATTTTACCCGCGATATCGGCAGTTTTTTTCAACAGATAGAATTTATGTGCGGTCGAAAAATTAATAGCCCCGATTTTGCTAAAAGAATAAAAAATATTTTTTTGGATAATTATTTAAATAATGTTAAAATTAAATTAGATGAATCTCTTCAGAAAAGAATTGATAATTATTATAACTGGACTTCTATGCGCACAGCAACCTTTTTTTTATTGAGAGCTAAGCCAGAACCGGAACGGGCGCATGGCCTATTAGCAAAGGTTTGCTCAGATATGAAATTGGATTGTGATATTTAAGATTAATAAAATCAGCCAAAATAAACATTAAAATAATTTAAAAACACCCTGAAAATCAGGGTGTTTTTGCGTTTTGCAGGTCGGTTATTTTGGACCAAATTCACCGACTTTTATTGGTAGGTTTATAAAAGGTGTTGCTGGTTTTGCCAAAGCGGACTAAATATCCCTTTTTGACCAGCATATTTAAAAATTGGGTTGCTCTATCGTCTTTTACCCCAGTCAATCTCTCCACATCATCATTAACAATTTTTTGCGTTTTTCGGGCATATTCCATTATTTTATCCAGGTTTTTTTGTACTTTTTCGCTTCGTTTTTGATTTGCCTGTTTTCTAAATTCAGTTAGCTTGTTTTTGAATTTAGTTATAAAAGGCACTATTGGTTTTGCGGTTGATTGCGCGGGTTTTATTTGAACAGGCGGAGGAGCTGGCCCGGTTGGTTTAGCGGTCTTAATTTCAGCTGGCGCCACTGGCTTAGCTTCTTCAGTCAAAGGCGGATCAGTTTTTGGCAAGATTTTTGTTTTTAGCTCTTCTACATCCTCCAATGGCTTTTTCTCTGTTTGTTCAATTTTTTCAGGTACTGGTATTTGTGGTTCTGGTTCAACTTCCGCAGGCGCTATTTCCTGTTTTATTGGAACAGTTTGTTCTGGTATTTTTGGTTCTGTAGGCGTTGGAGGTTCTGTTGGTTTAGGAGGAGGTGTGGGAGCGGGAGAAGACGGCGCGGGAGCAGGCGCGGGAGCAGGTTCGTCCTTGGTCGGCGTGGCAAGCGGCGCGGCAGGTTTTGCGGGCGCGGGCGTTGGAGCTGGCGTTGGAGCAGAAATCGGCGGATTAACAGCAGGAGCAGGGGTTTGTTCTGCTTGTTCAACTGCTGGCGCTGCTTTATCAGTGACAGGATTATTTTTTGTTTGGATTGTTTTTTTATCCTCCGAAGTTTCGTTTTGTGGAACATAGGAGGAATTTTTTTCAGTCATGTTGTTATTTTAGCAGATTAAATGATTATTGAAAAATCAGGGTAGAGATGATATAGTAAAGACAAGAAGTTGATTGAGGTTTTTAGTTTCTAAATATGGCAGTAAAAAATAAAATTTTAAGCAATATAAAAAATAAACCTTATTTTGTAAAGGATAATTTTGTATTGTATAAAAATGATTGTTTAAAAATTTTAGAACAGATTCCAGAAAATTCAATTGATATGATTTTTGCGGATCCGCCCTACTTTTTATCTTCCGGAACATTCAGCTGCCAAAACGGAAAAATGGTGAGCGTTAAAAAAGGAAACTGGGATTTAAGCAATGGATTGAAAAAGGATTTTGATTTTCATATAGCTTGGACTAAAGCTTGCCATAGAGTTTTAAAACCGGGCGGGACGATTTGGATTAGCGGAACTTATCATTCAATTTATCAGTGCGGATTTGCTTTACAAGTTAATAAATTTCATATTTTAAACGACATAGCATGGTTCAAGCCGAATGCGTCGCCGAATTTAAGCTGTCGTTTTTTTACTGCCAGCCATGAAACGCTTATTTGGGATAGAAAATTAATCAAAGATTTAAAATATGCATTTAAATTTCAACACAACTTTAGCTACTCAATATAAAAGTCAATCACAAGCCATAAGAGTGATGACTGAGGATTGGGTAAAAAATGAAATTTTTTGTCCGAACTGCGGAAATTTTATTGCTGATTTTAAAAACAATAGCCCTGTTGCAGATTTTTATTGTGAAAATTGTCGAGAAGAATATGAACTAAAAAGCAAAAAAGATTCGATGGGGAAAAAGATTGTGGATGGAGCATACAATAAAATGATTGAAAGATTAGATAGTGTAAATAATCCAAGTTTTTTCTTTTTAAACTATAATTTTCAAAACTACAAAGTACAAAATTTTGTAGTTATTCCAAAGCATTTTTTTGTCCCAGCTATTATTGAAAAAAGAAAACCTTTATCTCAAAATGCTCGTCGTTCTGGTTGGGTTGGTTGCAATATTTTATTATCAGGCATCCCTGAAAGTGGTAAAATATTTTATATAAAAAATGGAGAAGCCAAAGACAAAGATGCTGTTTTGAAAAATTGGCAAAAAACTTTATTTTTAAGAGAATCTAAAAATGTCAATTTGAAAGGTTGGATTTTGGATGTAATGAATTGTATTGATAAATTAAACAAAAAAGATTTTACACTTGATGAAATTTATAATTTTGAAAATGTTCTAAGTAAAAAACACCCTGAAAATAAGCATATCAAAGATAAGATACGACAACAGTTACAATTTTTAAGAGACAAAGGATATATTGAATTTGTATCTCGTGGAACTTATTGTTTAACTTAATTTGTTATGAAGAAATATATTTTTTATACAACGGAAGGTTTTGCAGAAGATAATAATTTTGAGCAAATAGAAAATTGCCAAATTTTAGGTTGGCAAGAAGGCAAAGACGAAAAAGAAGCATTTGATAATTTAAAAAAGGAAAATCCAAGAATAAAAGTTGAAGAAATTTGTTGCCAAGAATTAGTTGATGGTAAAGTTTATTATTTTTAGTTGATTACATGATCGGAGTGGAGGCTGGGCTTGATAGCAACGGACGGAAAAATCGCGGCGGGCATGCAATGGAAAATATTGTTGAAGTATTTGTCAAAGATGTTTGTGAAAAAAATAATTTTAGATATTTAAAAGAAGCTAACGCTGAAAAAATCAAAAATGAATTAGGATATAATGTGATAGTTGATAAATCTTCAAGAAGATACGATTTTGTAATTGATAACGGTAAAGAATTATTTATCATTGAAACAAATTTTTACGGTGGTGGTGGATCAAAGCTAAAATCTACAGCTGGCGAATATAGAAATTTGTTTGATGTATTGAACGGGAAATATAAATTTTTTTGGATAACTGATGGACTGGGTTGGAAAAGCACATCAAAGCCGTTAAGGGAAACTTTTAATCATAATGATTATGTTTTTAATTTAGCAATGCTTGAAAAAGGAATTTTGGAATTTATGTTGAATAAAAAACTATAATGTAAACTAAATAGTTTACATATAAATTAAAGTATGATATAATGAATATATTAGAAGATCAAACAAGAAAAGAAATGGCAAGAAAAAAATTAACCCCTAAAAACATTTATAAACCGCTGGGAATAAATAGAGTTAATTTTTATAAAGCCGTTAAAATTTCTAATCTTGAAAACAAATCTTTAAAAAAGATTTTAGATTTTCTTGGATTATTCATAAAAATTAATTTAAAAAAAGTATAATAAGAAATAAAACATTTTATAAAAAATTATATTGCGCTCAATGTTGTGATATAAAAGATAATATGCTGTCAAAGATGATAGCTTACGGAACAAAAATTTGGGCTTATTATTTTGTTGATGTTGAAAAAATAGATTTTAAAAAATATGGTATGGAATTATTAGGTAATGTTGAGCATATAGAG
>JAYEOU010000027.1:0-4572 GCA_034723335.1 Patescibacteria group bacterium | reverse complement strand
GCTTGTTTGATAGTAAGGTATTTCATAGTTTTATGTGTTAATTTATCAATGTTTTATAATGTTTATAAAGCTTTTTATCTATATTTTAACTTTTAGAATAAATCAGGTCAAGAGGGTATGTTGTGGAGAAATAAAATAAAAATTTAACTTCTCGCCTTTATGCCCTGTAAAATCCCCATTCCAATAAAGATACTCATCAAACTACTTCCTCCATAACTAACAAACGGCAAGGTTAATCCGGTGATAGGAAGAACGGCCATATTCATTCCTATGTTTATCGCCATCTGAACAAAAATCATCATAGTAAAACCAACAGCAAAAAGACGGGAAAAATTATTGGCAGCGCCTAAAGCAACCTTAATTATCCTCCAAAACAACAAGGCGTATAAGATAAGCAAGAAAAAAACACCCGCCAATCCCCTCTGTTCGGCGAGAGTGGCAAAAATAAAATCGTTGTGCTGTTCGGGCAGAAAATTGAGGCCCGCTTGCGAACTAAAATCCAGACCCTTGCCAAATAACTGTCCTGAACCGATGGCTATCAGCGATTGGTTAATGTGATAGCCCTGGCCATAAGGGTCTTCTTGAGGATTTAGAAAAGTAATAATTCTTTGTTTTTGGTATGGCTCTAAGAAACCAAACCATCCTGCTGTTAAGAGTAAAACTACAACCAATAAAAGAGCGATTAGATGCCTAATTTTAATTCCGCTCACTATAACCACGCCGAGCCAAATAGCGGACAAAACCAAGATTGAACCAATGTCTGGCTGAAACAAAATAGCCAAAACGGGCAATCCGACATACGCTCCCGAAACAATTAGATGGCGTATTCTATACATTTCAATATGCCGAAAAGAAAAATATTTAGCCAAGAATAAAATAATTATTATTTTAATAAACTCTATTGGTTCTATTCTTAATGAACCAAGACGAAACCAGCTGGAGGCGCCTCTTATCTCTCCTGAAAACAGGACTAGCGCTAAAAAAAATAACGATAATAGGTAGAGAGCAACTAAAATAATAGAATAGTTTTTAAAAATCCTATAATCAAAAAAACTCAAGGCAATCATTACGAGAAAACCAAGAGTGGTAAAAACAAGCTGTTTTTTAAAAAATATTAATGATTCGGGCGACCCAATGCCATAAATAGTTAAAAGCCCTATTCCAGAAATGGATAGGGCGGCAACGGCAAGCGGCCAATCAAGTTTTTTTAGATGATTGAACATTGAACTCTAATTTTCAATTTTCAATTTCTAATAAATTAATTTCTAAACAAAATTAATTATGTTTGTCTCCCTTCGGGAGATGTCCCGAAGGGACAAAAATTAAAGAATTGATAATTTAATGAAAATTAAAAATTAGAAATTAGAAATTGTTTTTTTAGTATTCTTGAAATTCCTCCGCCTCTCCTCTCTCGGCTGGCAGATAATTACTTGCGTCAAAAATATTCGTTTCTGCTTCTACTTCCATAAAAGCGGCTTGACCGGCTATTTTGTTGAACCAAAACGCGGCAAACTCTCGTTCCTCACCCGCCAGTAAGGTTCTTATCTCAATCGCATTAAGACCGACCAATTGATAAGAGGAGTTAAATAACAAAACATCAATGTCTATTTTCCCGAAATCAAAATCATTCTTATTAACCAATACCCCTTTCGCTTGGCTATAACCCGCGTCTTCGCCGTCTAAAAGACGATATTCTTTTTGTTTAATAATAAACTCCGGAACTTGATATTTTGCCGGTTTTTCCCATTCTACGGAACCAAAAAAAAGATTGACAGCGTTGATTTGCTCAGGACTTTCAATCTTGGTTTGAACAAGATATTTGGTCTGGCCCGGTAATATAAATGTTGAACCAGAATGCTGGGCAACAACATTATTCTGGAGATCATAAAGCTTAAATTCGTACAAAACCTTTCCACTGCCATAGTTTTGGTTTGGGTTTTTGATTTGAGCGTAAACATCGTAAAAATTATTTTGGTTTAAAATCGCTTTAGCTGACAATACTTCTATTTCTTTTATGTGAATTAATTCGCAGGGCTGGCATGGGCCGCCGCAATCAATTTCTTCCTCGCCTTGGTTTTTTACTCCGTCAAAACAATTTGGCTGCGGCCGGTTAAAATAATAAACCAGAAAACCGATAGTAAACAATATTAAAAAAAACACTAAAGCGACAATAATTTGTTTGATGATTCGTTTATTCATAATGATAATTACGGACAAAATCCATATAATCTCTTGTTTATTATAAAGCTTTTGTTTGACATAGTAAACCTTAAAAAACAAAAAACAGCTCCGTATAAACAAGAGCTGTTTTTATCGCTTCAAACCGCTAATCTGGCGGCTACCTACTTTCGCGGCAAAGCCACTATCATCGGCCTTGATGGCTTTTACTTCTGAGTTCGGAATGGCCCGCTTCGCCGAAACGAGGCGAGTATCAGGTAGAACACCATCAGCATTACCACCAGATTGCCGGTTTGAAACGATTATCGCTTATAATATTCAAAAAGTTGGAAGGATATGATTTATTAGTACTTCTCGGCTAAACGCGTTGCCGCGCTTACACCTAAAGCCTATCAACGCAGTCGTCTTCTGCGTATCTATGATACCTAATCTTGGGAGGGGCTTCGCGCTTAGATGCTTTCAGCGCTTATCCCGTCCAAACTTAGCTACCCAGCAATGCCCCTGGCGGGACAACTGGCAGACCAGAGGTTTGTTCTTTCGGATCCTCTCGTACAATGAAAGACTTCCCTCAAGTATCTACGCCTACGGCAGATAGGGACCAACCTGGCTCACGCCGGTCTGACATATAATTCTGTTATTGCTAACAGTACAGACTATAACTTTCCCCAGCAAGCCGGGGACTGACGTATTGCAATAGTTTAAATCTCAAATATTGAGTACCTACTGCCTCGCTGTTATAAAAACAGCTCAGTCGTTACGGGGACAAATTTTATATTTTATTGAAGGAATTATAAACGGTTGAATTATACGAATTAATCTTTGAGTACTCTCTAAATCTACTCTTAATCTATAATTATTTCTATCTTTATTAAGATTCGCATTTATATCATATTTTCTTTTTAGTATTCTTTTGATTAATTCTTGTTCATTGCGATTAAAAGACTGAATGTTATATCTTAAAGAATTTTTACTATTATCACCATCGTCCATTGTCCACACCGCTAATGCAAGTGGTGTAAGTAATTTATAAAGATTTGACGGTAAAACTTTTTTACCTTCTTTATAAAATAATAAATGAAAATCTCTCAATTCTTTAAGTGTTAGGGTATGAAAATACCACGAAACACAACAAACATTCCTTTTTTTGTCTTCCCAAGTAATTCTCCTTGGCTTACAAGTTGTGATATTTTTAAAAATATCATACTTCCAGAAAAGATATTCTTTTTGTTTTTCGCCATGATGCATTCTCAATCTTGCGTTTCCGCTTTTTGAGCGACATTCTAATCTGCCATCACCCAAAAGAGATCCAATAATAATTTGCGCTTGCAAATTAGAAATATAATTTTGTCTTCCCACGATATTACCCATATGTATTATTATAGCATAATATACGGGCTTCATCGTTATTAGTCAGTTTATGCTGGGCTCATTTCCACTTACCCAGCTCGCGTACCACTTTAATTGGCGAACAGCCAAACCCTTGGGAGCTTCTTCACCCCCAGGATGTGATGCATATCATTCACATATCACTATGCGTACAGACTATATCATCACCCTGTTTATTAAATAGGGGCTCAACGTGTGATAATGGTTTAATTCCAGAATATCTGGTACCCACTATCTCTTCCGAAATAAAATCGGAATCAGTCGTTACGGGGTTAAAGAAATCTTATATTCCATTCCTGAAATAATATAAGGTTTAATTATTCTACAAAATTTTGTAGCTTCTAAACTTGGAATATAAATATTCCATGAATTTCCTTTTTTATGCAATGTGCTTTTTATGTTAAAATTTTCTTTTAAACATTTTTGTAACATCTTTTGTTCTTCTAATTTGAATGAATCTGTGCTCAATCTTAATGCGTTGCAATCGTTTCTCTTATATCCATCGTCCATATGCCAAACAGCTAAAGACAAAGGAGAATTTAATAATTTAATAATATTTTTTGGAATTATTTTAATTTTATTTTTATAAAATAATTTCCGATAAGGATTAAACAAATCAATAGAATTAGTAGAAAAATGCCATCTCTTATAAAGAGTATTTGTTCTTCTATCTATCGTCCTAATTAATCTTGGACTACTTAAAGTAAAATTACTAAATTCTAAATATTTCCATTTTAAATATTCTTTTTGCTTTTCTGTATGATCAATCCTTAAACGAACATTATGTCCATTTTTTTCTAAATGAGCATCTCCCAATAAAGTGCCAATAAGAATATTTTTCTGTTTAGAAGATAATTGCATAAATTTCTTTAACTTCCCACGGTATTAACTATATTATATAGCATTCACCGTTATAGTTAAGTTTTGTCAATTGGAATTACTTCCAATAGCGGCCTATCCTAATTTGGTAAGCCGACATCGAGGTGCCAAACAGAGCCGTCGATATGA
>JAYEOU010000026.1:0-4620 GCA_034723335.1 Patescibacteria group bacterium | reverse complement strand
AAATCGCTTTTACCTTTGCCAGCTTTGCCAGCACCAGTAGAGGCATATTGCACGCCAGCGTCTTTTAATAAAAACACATCATCAAATTTTAATTCCGTATCTTTTATGATACTTTTTTTAAAATCATTGATTTGTTGTTCTTTTTTAGAATCAATTAAAAAAATTTTTGTAGACAAAGAAGCTCTATCATCTTGCGTTAAATCAGCGACAAATTTATTTTTACCTTTTTTATTTTTCAAAATTAAAATGCAAGCAGGCAGTTGCACATTGCTAAAAATACGCTCACCTAAATTAATCACAAAATTTTCATATTGATTAATCACTTTTCTTATATCCTTATAACGAGGTTGATATAGAAAAGTATTAGGCACGATGAAACCTAATAATCCAGAGAGTTTTAATAAAGAAATGCTTTTATCAATAAAAATTTTATAAATATCTTTATGCGCTTGAGTAGAATCAGGATATTTATCGCCTAAATATTTTAATTCCTCATCAATATTTGCGCCCCAAGGCGGATTGCCAATCACTACATCAAATCCTGGATTCCCTTTTTCAAGGGAATGACAAAAAGAAAACTCCTCTTCCCAATTAAACGCTTTTTTATCTCTCCAGTCTTTGCCAAAATATTTTTTCAACTCCTTTTCACTTCTGGAAATCAAAGAATTGCCGACACGGACATTGCCGGTTAAATCAGGCAGTTTGGCCTTTTTATCAAGCGCTTCAATCAGTAAATTCAATTTAGCCAGCTCAATCGCTTGCGGGTCAAGGTCAACGCCGTAGATGTTGGACATAAGAATTTCGCTTTTGGTTTCTTGCTTGCCCGGATTATTAAAATCAATGTATTTGTCATTGATTGTTTGCAATGCTTTAGTTAAAAACGAGCCGGAACCGCAGGCAGGATCTAAAACTTTTATTTTTTTCAGCTCGTGCATGTTTTTCACTTCTTCTAATTTTTTGCCCAAAGTATTTTGAACAATATAATCAACAATAAACTTCGGCGTATAATAAATTCCCTGCTCTTTTCTTTTTTTCCGCGATTTAGTTTTAATTTCTTTTTTACCCTCTGTTTTTAACAGCTTGCCTGATTTGCCTGCTTTATCAATTTCTATTGGGTTTTGCGCGATATAGCCAAGGTAGCTTTCATATACCCCGCCTAAAATATCAGCCGGAATTTTTGAAAAATCATATTCGTACACATTACTTCCGTAAAGCATATTGATTGCTGTAATTATTTTATCGTCATACTCTTCCCATCTCTCGCAGGCATGCTCTCTAAATAAGCTTGAATTATAAATATCATCCAATTCCCTGAATTTTTTTATCATTAATTGAAATAACTGCTCTTTTTTTCCTCCTGCCTCCCATTCCCTAATCATTGGCTTGAGTGTTGCGTCTTCCAAACCCCTATCCTCAAGTACTCTAATAAACACCAATCTATCCAAAATCCTTTGCACCCCCTCGTCAAGCGTTTCTTTGTCCACATTTTCATTCCATGTTTTAAAACTTTCAGTCAAAATCTCTCGCGCTTTTTTCAAATCGCTGTAAAGTTTTTCGTTGACTGTTAATTTTTTAATCTTTTTGCCGTGTTTTATGGCGTATTGGTCCAAAGCGTTTTTTTCAAAACTTTCTTTTGATAACAGCCAGAGCCGGTCAAAGTCGGAAATATACTCGCTGTACGGAATTTCAAAAATCAGCTTGTCAATCAGCAGTTTGGACTGAGCCTGCGCGTTAAAAATTTTTATGCCTTCAAAATCAGTAAGCACCGCCCAAGTTACGCCTTTGTTCCACGAATAATTAATCGCCTGTTTGGCATGCGTTTCAATGTCTAAATCTACCCTTAACGGCTTTGCTTCAACAAAAAACTTTGTTAAACCGCCCAGCATAAAAGCATAATCCGCTCTGCCTTGTACTGCTTCTTTTTCCGGCCAAACATCATCTTGAAAATCCCAGCCCAAAGCTTCAAATAATGGCTGTATAAAAACATTTTTTGTGCGTTCTTCGTTGTAGTCTTTTTTAATCTCTTTTTCAGACAATTTTTTGTATCTCTCAACTAACTTTTTAATTTTTTCTTTAGCTTCTTTTCGCATATATTTATTTTAGTTTCCTGTAGCTCGTGCTACGTCCCTGACCAACACGCTCAACTTTTTTAAGTCTCATCAACTTATCCAAAGCCTGTCTAACAGTTGGCTGGACAACCTTAGTTTTTTTAGCAATTTCCATGGGAGTGGCTATCTCATCAATTTTTTGTAAATACTGCCAGACTGCCATCTGTTTTGGAGTGAAAAGTTTTTCCACATTTTCTTTTGAAAGCAAATCAACCGCCATTTGAGATTGTTTCAAAAAGGTGGTAAAAAAGAATTCAAGCCAAGGAGTAATATCCTCTTTTTTTGAACCCATTGTTTTTTGACTCTTGCGTAAAGCAATATAGTATTCTGGTTTGTTATCCTCGACTAATTTCTCATGTGACACATAAGGCATGTATTCGTATCCTTCTTTGAGAAGCAATAAGTTTGTCAGAACACGAGAAAGCCGGCCATTGCCATCTTGGAATGGATGAATCTTCAAGAACTCTACTAAGAAGTTTGCAACTATAAGAAGCACATGATATTTTTTCTCTTTTAGAGCAATATCAGTCCATTCAATCAATTCTTGCATTTCTTTGGGAGTAAAATAAGCGGCGGTTGTATCAAAAAGAATACCAACAGACTCGCCAGCCTCATTTACCATATGGACTTTATTTTCCTGTTTTTTATAATCACCTCTATGCCTTTTATCCTTGTCAACATGCTTAAGCAATTCGCTGTGAAAATGTTTAACAGTGCCTTCGTTAAAACGAAGTGTCTTCCAAGAATTAAAAACATTTTCAAGTAGTTCGTAGTACCCTTTAACTTCCTGCTTGTCACGATCAGTAAATTTCTGAATAGAGATGCCTCTCATCATTTTCTCAACATCCTCATCAGATAGTTTTGCACCCTCAATACGAGTAGAAGCACCCGTAGAAGTAATCAAAACAGATCGTTTGAGACGACCTAAAACCTGAGGACTTAATTTTGCCCCTGCAATCCACTGTCCTTGCAGTTGATCAATTTGTGTTATGATAGACCAGATATTATCAGGAATATTCTGTAACCTCTGGTCAAATTTGTTATTTTTTGACATATGTTTATCTGATGTATTAACTATATCAGATTATATCAAATTAGTAAAGTAGGGTCAACTGTGGGAAACTACTTGTTGTATGTTGCTAAATTTTTTTATACATATTTAGACTTAAATAATTATACTTGTATTTTATCACATTTTTTGCTATGTTTTAACTATCAAAAAGGATTCTATGCTACGCGTTGAATATTTCAGATTATCCCAAATTTCTACCCAGTCAAAAGTTCTAAAATCGTTGCGTAGTGTCCGCCAATTTAAAAGTCTATTCGGTGGGATGCTAGAGCGGTTTAATAGGACGGTCTTGAAAACCGTTGTCCGTTTACGCGGACCGTGAGTTCGAATCTCACTCCCACCGCATTTGTGCGGGATTAAAAAAACTGTTGAGCTTTAACGGGTTCCCGGAGTTAGCCCTGTCATCCGACAGGGCGCCACGGCGGATAGTTCGCCCTGTCATCCGACAGGGCGCCACGGCGGATGCCGTGGCGAATCTCACTCCCACCGCATTTGTGCGGGAGACAAAGGAACTCCCTTTAAAATTGACGGATAGAGGCAATAAAATTTTTATATACTTATATTTATAATAATAAAGTCATACGATTAAAAAATTTATGGATGCCTTGGGCGTTATTCTTGATGATTTAGTTTAGTTATACACATTGTTGTTTGATTTAAATTTTGATATAATAAAAAAGTGCCATCAATAAAATACAAAAAGGAGGTGACTAAAATTTAACGAGATGGCAAAAATAAAAAAGAAAGGGGGGGATTTTTTTTATTGTTCTTTAAAAGGGTAGTATAACTCACGCGGAAAATTATTGAAAAAACTTTAAAAGCGAGGTTTATAATGAAAAAATGTTTGTTATTAATGGTAAGTTTTTTAGTTTTCGGATTTTTTCTTAACTCGGCTGCTTATGCGGGTTGGCACGATCTCACGCAATCGCAAAGAAACCAAGCGATTGTTGACGAAGCAGAAAGTTGGACGACGGGAGATTATGGTAGCACATGTAAAGAATGGGCACGAACCGTTGTTAAGAACGCCTCTGATGATGTGGTTAACATATCATCAAATAGCGGAAATTGCGAATGGGGTTATCATGCAGATATAGAGGAAAAAAATGTTGATATTTCTTCTTCCTGGTCGGGCGATCTTATCCAAATGCAATTAACCAGCACCAGTGGCCCACATACAGCCGTTATATTATCCAAACATCTCTATGGTTTAATTATTAGGGAAAGTAACTGGAATTTAGATTATAAAGTGAATTCCGCACGATACATAACCTATGATGATTTCGATGATATGGTTGATTGCTATACCATATACTATATCAGGCCGTCTAAAAACTAAAAAAAATTTCTAAACCAAAAAATATTTCAGCCGAAAGAGGCCCATTCGCCTCCTATGCCGGCGCTCCCTGCCTTATTAAAATATCAAATTGCTGTTTATTCTCTTTA
>JAYEOU010000025.1:0-22821 GCA_034723335.1 Patescibacteria group bacterium | reverse complement strand
ATTTCGGCCAAATTTTCCAAAAATTTTTTCAGCTTACCTTGCAGGTAAACCTCAAAAATTATTTGAAAAATTTGTCTCAAAATCTAAAAATTTCGTTACGCAGCTTATTATGCAACAGGTCTATTAGACTTTTTAATTAAATCGTAAATTATCCTTACCTGCTTTTCCCAGTTAAATTCACAGACAGCCCGCTCTTTTCCCCGCTCTCCTAATTTTTTTCTTAATTTTTTGTCACGCGATAATTTTATTATTGCGTTGGCAATATCGCTTACACTTTCAGGATTTACTAATAATCCATTAACCCCATCTTGAACCGCGTCCATTATTCCGCCGCTATGGCCGGCAATCACCGGCTTGCCATATAAATTAGCTTCTAAATAAACAATGCCAAAACCCTCAAAATCGCCATTTATATTACGCGCCGGCATAATAAATATATCGCATAAATCAAGCCAGGCGCATTTTTCATGTTCAAAAATTTTATCTAAAAATATAATTTTTTTTTGAGCATTTTGGCGTAAATTGTTTAAACATTTTTTTAAATATTCTTTATCCGGTCCGGTCCCGGCAATAACATACGCCAAATTTGGCGTGTTTTTTAAAACTTTCGGCAATGCTTTAATCACCTTGTCAAATCCTTTGCGTTTAACAAGCCGCCCTAAGCTGAAGAGCACAATTTTATTTTGCAGATTATATTTTTTCTTTAACTGCGTTACGTGTTCCATGTTACGCGTTACGCGAGATTTAATCCCAGGATTAACAATAATAATTTTATCAGTATTTTTATCACTTAAAAAATTGCCAACCAATCCTGCCACATAGCTATTCGCGCAAATAATATTTTGAGCTTTATTTAAAATTTTTTTAACTAACCATTTTTTACGGCTTGTCCGTAAAGCATAAGTAAAATCCATGCCATGCAAAATTACGGAATAAGGCGTTTTAGTAAATTGAGCCGCGCAATAAGCAACAGAGCCTAATGGCAAAATATGCCCGACTAAAATATGTTTAATTTTTTTTTTCTTAATCGTCTGCAACAGTTGCCAAACAGCCGGCAGCCATTTTGGCCAAAGCCAATTTTTTAATAAAATATTATCATTATTACGCAAAACTATAATATCAGAAACAGACTTGCTGTCCGAGGATGGCCAAAATTTTACTATATTGCCATAGTAATTTGCCACACCGCCCTTAAATGGCGGATATTCTAATGTAAATAGTAAATACATAAAATATAAAACATGTAACAAAATATAAATTGTTAGTTGCGTGTTACATGTTGCGTGTTACGCGCATTCCACATAATGACTTCCAAATACTTATCACATCTTCCTTTTTAAAGCCACCCAGTAAAAATAAAGCAATAAAATAAACAAACCCCGCCAGAATAATTATTACAAAAACATTTAACATCGGCTTTAATAATAATATTAGCGCGGCCATAATTGATATCGCGAACGCCGCCTTAAAAAATGTTGATAAAATTTTTAACGGCCGGTATTTTATTATACTTGGAATCCAGCGCATACCCAGGACAAACATCAAGCCGTTTGTTATCACAACCGTAATAGCCGCGCCAACAGTCTGCAGCTTTGGAATTAAAATAATATTTAAAATTACGCTCGCCGTTAAAACAATGGCCATATTTATAGTATTAATTTTTTGCTTTTCGCAAGCGTTTAGCAAGGAGCCGATTGGGAAATTAAGAAAAATAAAAAACAGCGAAGCCATAATAATCTGCAAAGGCAAAACGGCGGCAGTGTAGTCGGATTTAAAAATCAAAATAATTTTATCAGCCAAAACAATGATACCAACGCTAATAGGCAGGGAAATAATTATCAAATAATTTATGGCTCGTTCAAAAGTAACAGCTAACTGTTTTTTGTTATGAGTCCAGTATGAAGCAAAAGCCGGATAAAGCGAAGCCATAAAAGCCATTGGCAAAAATTGCAAAGCAAAAATAATTTTAAAGGCAATTTGATAAAGTCCGACCTCTTTATCTTCGGACAGAATAGATAAAAGCACTGTATCAAGATAGAGATAAATTTTTTGGAAAACAGCAAACAAGCCAAAAGGTATGGTGATTTTAATAATCAATTTAATTAAGGCTAAGTCCGCTTTTTTTCTAATAAATTGGAAAAATAAAATCCAATTTAACCTTAGCTTCCATTTTCGTTTGATTAAAGTTGACGAGTAAAAAAAATTAAAAACACTGGCTGTGACCAGCGCGGCCATTAGCCAATTCAATCCCAAGCCAAGGCGCAAAATCGTTAAACCTAAAAATAAAACAATTAATTGAAAAATAACCGAGGCAATGCTTTCAAACAAAAGATTGTGAAAACCGCGAATAACGGCAAAAAATGTCAAGGTAAATGAATCTAAAATCATGCAGATTGCTGACAGATAAACCAACTGCTTAATAATTTGCGAATAACCCAATAAATTTATTAAAACAATTGCTGACAGCAAAGATAAAACCGTTAGAGGGATTTTAATAGCTAAAACACTATTTAATAAATCTTGAGCCATTGACTTTGTCTTTGCTACTTCTCTAGTCAAAACATTGGCTAAGCCAAAATCAATAAAAATAGCAAAGATCGTAGTGAAGGAAATGGCAAAATAATATTTGCCTAAATCTGCCGGGCCCAACGCCCTGGCTATCAAGATAAAATAACTAAAAGAAATTATTTTTTGCAAAATCAAAGCAAAGGTAAAATAAGAAGTATTTTTGGCAATGTTGGATATTTTTTCAGACATAATTTAGCGACATGCAACACATAACACGCAACATGTAACATGCTACATGTTGCGTGTTACGTGATTATCACTTCCCCCATATTATGCTCTTCATCAACACCGGCGGCGTTTGCTTCATCAGTGTCAATCTGCATGCGCCAGCTGAAAGTTTTATCTACTCTGATTAAAACATTATGGAAAGTTACGCTTCTTGGTCCGTTAGATTTTACGGATACCAACTGCTTATGTTTAACTTTGTGTTTTTTAGCGTCAGATGGCGAAGCATGAATATGCCTGTGAGCCAAAATTACTCCGTTTCGTATTTTTATTTTTCCTTTAGGCCCGACAATGGTTAAGCCCGGCGTGTCTTCTAAGTTGCCGCTTTCCCTCACCAAAGCGGGGATGCCTAAACAATAAGCGTCTGTTTTTGATATTTCTATTTGCGTTTTTTCTCTGAATGGACCCAAAATGCGCACATCCCGCAGTTCATCTTTATTTGTCTTTAAAACAATTACTTCATTTGCCGCGTAAATATGCGGCTGAGACAGCTGGCGGAATTTTGTTAATTTAGTTCCTTTGCCAAAAATAGCTTCAAAATCGTCTTTTGATATATGTATATGGCGAGCCGATGTTTCTATAATGATGGCTGGTGGATTTTTAGACATAAATAATATGATAAAGCTTAAAATGAATAATCATAAATAAAAATTTAATTATTATTTTACATTAGACTTGTCGCGTAATTATTTTTTACCCCGTTAAATAAAGCCGTTGATGAAATCGGCGGTAGTAAATTAGTCGCAGTCGGTGGTTTAAAGCCACCGACAGGCGACACATATTTAACGGGGTTTACTGCTCCGCCAGCTGGCGGATTGGTCAAATTTTCCAAAAATTTTTTTAGCTTAGCTTAGGCTAAACCTCAAAAATTGTTTGAAAAATTATAACTCAAAATTTGAAAATTTCGTTACAAAAATAATTACGCGACAAGTCTATTGTTATATTAACGCGACAGGTCTATTATGCAACAGGTTTATTTTAAAATATCCCTCTTTGCCAACAACCCGTTCTGAGCGCCCTGCTGTCCAATGACCGAAGCAGTATTTTTTGCGGCCAACCGCATCGCTTTTTGTATATCTCCGTTAAATAATTCTAATCCAGCCACAAAAGTTGAACCAAAAGCGTCGCCAACGCCGGTTGTGTCAACCCGCTTTTTTTCTTTAATAATATCCTGATGATAATGCTTATTGCCGTTATAGGCGTCAGCGCCATATTTGCCGTTGGTAATAACAACAATTTCAGGCCCCCAGCCATATATTATAGTTAATAAATTTTTAATGTTATTTAAAAATTTAAACGACTTATTTTTATATTGCGCGCCAGACGCGGCCAATTCTATTGCTTCATCTTTATTAACGGTTAAAATTTTTACTTTTTTAAAATATTTGCCAATTACTTTAATTCCAGAATTTAACTGAATATGGCCTGGATTCCAAGCGATATTAACTTTATTTATAGAAAAAACTTTATTTAACACATCTTGCCATTTCCCAGACAAAGAAGTCATATAAATCCACTTTGTATTTTTAATAGATTTTAAATCTGCAATATTCAATCTTAAATAATTATTAGCCGCTCTATTGGAAAAAATAATATGCTCATTATTTTGGCCAACCAATGAAAAAGAAAAACCGGATTCAATGTCCTTAACTTTTTGCACTATGCTTGTATTTACTCCTTGTTCTTCTAAATTTCTAACAATCAGCTCTCCGCGGCCATCATTGCCAACTGCGATTAAACAGGATACATTAAAACCTAAACGAGACAAGCAAACCGCCGCATTAGCCGCGCCGCCGCCAAAAGCAGAATAGGCCTTATCAATTTTTATTTTAGAGCCATACTCAAAAGCTAATAATTTTTGGCGCAGTATATCTTTTTTATTATTAATTAAAATACCTTCCTTTGTGTAAAAGATTATATCTTCAGTCGCGCCGCCGATTGTTATTATGCCGTATTTCATAATTATATTATTAGAGTGTAGAAAAACTGTTTTATATTATTTTTTTAAAAATTGGGTTTATTTTGGTTTTAAATGGCTTTAACGCTGAATTAACGCAGATTTGTACGCTGATAAACGCGGATTCTTCTACAATCTTATTATATTCTAAAAACAACAAAAAAACAACCCAAGGGCTGTTAATTCGCTACACATCCTGATTTAAAACATTTGCGGCTATTTGCCATAAATTTGTGGCTGTTTGTTTTTATTACGATTCAAATCTACCTCAATCACAGCGCTTCTTTTTTCACCGCCTTCAGGCGGAAATTTAACATCAACTGACTGTTTTAAAATATGATGGCCGACTATTACTCCCTTTCTGCCATTAACATCAACTCTGGCGCCAATGGCAGGCAATTCTTTAGCAAGCTTTTCATAGTTATTATGCTCATAAGCCAGACAGCACATTAGCCGGCCGCAAATGCCAGAAATGCGTTCACTCCCGCGATGGGCCACTTGTTGCAATTCCGCCATTCCTGAGTTAATAGAAGATAAATTTTTTAAAAACCTGCCACAGCATAATGGCCGTCCGCAATGGCCATAGTCGCCTATTATTTTTGCTTCATCGCGGATGCCAATCTGCTGTAAACGAACAGTGCGGCTAAAGTGCCGGGTTAAATCTTTTACCAATTCCCGAAAATCAATTCGACCGTTAGCAATAAAAGCAAAAGTAACGCGCGAACCGTCAAAAGAAAAATGAACATCTGCCAATTTCATAAACAAATGATACTTGTTAATCATTTTTTCGCAATAATCCATTGCTTCCTTTTTTTGTTTTTGATCAGAAATTTTTTCTAAATCAATTGTAGTGGCTTTGCGTAATATTGGCTTGATTCTATCCATTGCACCATATTCTTGTCCGATGCCATTTTTTTGCTTATCTAATTTTTTCCGCTTATCCAATGAATCAGATTTAGCCAAGCCATGCCCGCTTTCTATGGGGCGCTTAGAAGGCAAATCCTTAAAACCAACAACTTTGCCAATTTCCATGCCTATCTCAGTTTTAACCACAGCATAATCGCCTATCTTTAAAGCAGAGTCAACCGGGTCAAAATTATATATTTTATCCCAAGGATTAAATTGTATTTGTACTGTTTTCATGAAACATGAAATATGTAACATAAAACATAAAACATGTAATTAATAAATTGTTACATGTTATGTGCTATGTGTTACGTGTTATGTGCTATATGCTACGTGATCTATAGGCTGTATCGCACAATTTTTTCCACTTTAATATCCCCCAAAATATCATCAATCCGTTTTTTGTCATCCTTAATATATTCCTGCTTAATTAAGCATACTTCTGTAAAATATTTATTTATTTTACCTGATAAAATTTTATCTATGATATTCTCCGGCTTTTTTTCTTTTAAGAGCTGTTCTCGGTAAATTTCTTTTTCTTTCTCAATTTCTTCAGCCGGCACTTCATCTGGAGCAATATACTTTGGATTAGCGGCAGCTATCTGCATAGCAATATTATGCGCCAGCTCCTGCTCGCCGGTTTTATCTAAGGCAACTAAAACGCCGATTTTGCCCCCCATATGCGAATAGGCCGCAACCGTAGCGCCAGACAAAATTTCATATCTTTTTATATCTAATTTTTCGCCGATAATTCCGCTTAAATTATCTAAATTTTTTTGCACAGTACTATTGTCCATTTCTAATTTCATTAACTTTTCTATGCTGTCCGGCTTGTTATTTTTTATAACAGCTAAAATTTTCTCGGCAAACTGCTGAAATTGTTCATTACGGGCGACAAAATCCGTTTCAGAATTAATTTCAACAATATAACCCTCTGCGCCTGATTCATTTGCGGAAATCATAATAATTCCTTGATTAGCTTCGCGGCCGCTGCGCCCGGCAGCTTTAGCAATGCCCTTTTTTCTTAAAATTTCCACTGCTTTTTCAATATTGCCGCCTGATTCTTCCAAGGCTTTTTTGCAATCAACAATGCCTGCCCCGGTTGTATTTCTTAATTGTTTTATTTTTTCCATATAATTATTTATAATAACCAAGATACTTTTACAAGATACAATAATATGATTTAATTTTCAATTTCTAATTTCTCCCGCCTCTGCGGGATCCCGCCAAGGCGGTGATAATTTTCATTAAATTTTCAATGAATTAATTTTCAATGAATTTTTTAAATAAATTTTTATCCACTAAATTTAAAAATTGTTTAGAAATTAAAGAATTAAAAATTTAATAGAAATTGTCACCGCAATAAGCGGGATCCCGCCCACAAAATATCATAAATAAGTGGCGGGAAAAATTGAAAATTAGAAATTTATAGTTTGATTATTTTTTGTTTCTTGTCCGCCAGCTGGCGGATTGGTTATTGCCTGCCCCGTTGCAAAGCTTTGCGGGGTATCTTGGTTATTGTATTTTGGTTATTTTAAAATTATTCTAACCTCTAACCTCTAACTTCTAACTTCTTACTTAATTTTTTTCCATCTTCAATAGCTTCTTTAATTAACCTCAATAATAATTTAATCCCTTTAGTTGCGTCATCATTAGCAGGAATAATGTAATCAACCCCTTCTGGGTTCACATTGGTGTCGCAAACCGCGATTAATGTAATATTTTTCTTTTTAGCTTCAGCCAAGGCGGTTTTTTCTTTTTTCAGATCCCAAATAAAAATTACATCTGGAATTTTTGACAAATTTACCAAGCCGCCTACATTGGTTTCTAACCTGGCGATTTCACGATCAAATTTAAGTTGTTCTTTTTTAGTGTATTTATCCAGTTTGCCGGTTTGCTTCTTCTCCAATAAATCCTTATATTTCTTTATTGAGTTTTTAATTACAGGAAAATTAGTCAAACTTCCGCCCAGCCACCGTTCGGTAATATATGGCGTTTCCATTTCTTGAGCAATTTTTTTTAGCGGTTCTTTAATCTGCGTTTTAGTGCCCACCAATAAAATTGTTTTATCCTGGCTAACCGACTTCTTGATAAAATCCAATGCATCGGCTAAATGTTCTCGCGTTTTAACTAAATCAATAATGTGCACTCCTTTTCTGGAAGTAAAAATAAAAGGCTCCATTTTTGGATGCCACTTGCTTGCGCGATGCCCAAAATGCAGACCAGCTTTAAGCATCTCTTCAATACTTGGAATTTTCATAATGGTTTTCCTTTTCGCCTCTACTCCATCGCCCAAAAATTTGAGAAGGAAAAAATTTGGAGTATGAGAGATTTTTTAGTTTATTAATTTTATTAAATTTATTGATTTATTTAACACGGCTTAAAATAAAACAAGCTGCATCAAACTACAATAAGATTATAATATTATTTTAATTTTGTCAACATTTGACACCATATTTTTGCTCTTCTTAATATATTAACATTGATTTGTTTGATTTACAATAATATCTTGCCAAAATTCTTGCCAAAATTTTAATCCTGTGCTAATGTTTATTTATTACAATATTTTATTTTTTTTATTTTACCTATGAAGAAAGATATTCATCCAACTTATTATCCTAACGCCAAGATAATCTGCGCTTGTGGAAATAGCTTTACTGCCGGCTCAACTCAAAAAGAACTGAAAATTGAGCTCTGTTCAATGTGCCATCCTTTTTATACGGGCAAGCAAAAATTAGTTGACACTGCCAAAAGAGTGGAAAAATTTCAGGCCAGAGTTGAAGCTAAGAAAAAAATTGCCGTTGCTGGAAGAAGCAAAAAAGTTAAACGAGCCGCTCGCGCCAAAGAGCGAAACAGAAAAACAACATCCGGTAAAACTGATACAACCAAAAAAACAAGCAAAAAATAATTATCCAAAAACGGTTATTTTTTTGTGTGATAGGATATATTATGCAATACAAAATAACTGTTTTTAATGTATATGAGTTAATTAATAAAGTAGCTCGTTACGCGTTATGAGTTATGAGTTACGCGAACTATGCTTATAGGAATAGATGCCAGTCGGGCAAACAAAAAACATAAAAGCGGCGTTGAATGGTACTCTTATTATATTATCCGCTGGCTGGCTAAATTGGATGCGCAAAATCAATATATACTTTATACTAATAAGCCGCTTACAGGAGGTTTATTGGATTTAACCACAAAACAGCATATTGATGAAGCTGATTCTGGTAAAACAAATAAAAAAGCGGAGTTTGATAATAATGGCTGCCAGATCATTAAGAGTCCGCATAATAATTTTCGCGCTAAAGTTTTAAGTTGGCGTTTGCCTTTTTTTTGGACCCAGATTCGCCTTTCATGGGAAATGCTTATTCATCGCCCCAAGATTCTCTTTATCCCTGCCCACACCTTGCCTGTAATTCATCCCAGAAAGTCAATTGTTACTATCCATGATATTGGTTTTGAGCGCGATAGAAAATTATACAGCCAAGACGGCATGGGGCCTAAAGGCGTTATTGGCTGTAGGATTATTAATTTTTTAGTTAGATTATTCACTTTGGGCAAATACAGAGCTAATATTTTAGATTATCACAGCTGGTCTTCTCAATTTGCCTTAAAATACGCCAAAGAAATAATTACTATTTCCAATTTTTCAAGAAAAGAAATAATGGAAGTCTATGGCGCTGGCAGCGCAAAGATTAAGGTGGTTTATAACGGTTATAATAAAAGTTTATATAAAAAAGAGGAGGACAAAAGGGCAATAAAACAGGTTATCAGCAAATACGGCATTGAAGAGCCGTATATTTTTTATGTTGGGAAATTGGAGAAGAAAAAGAACACGCCGGCCTTAATTGAAGCGTATTCAATCGCTAAAGAAAAAAACAATAAAATAAAGCATAAGCTCGTATTGGTTGGCGTTGCCAGCCATGGCTATGACGAGGTAGAGTATATGATTCGTGAATTTAATTTAGATAACGAAGTAGTTGTTACCGGCTGGATTCCGGAAATTGACATGCCTTATATTTACAGCGGAGCATCTGCTTTTATTTTTCCATCCTGCTACGAGGGTTTTGGCATCCCGTTACTTCAGGCAATGGCTTGCGGTATCCCAACCGCGGCTTCGCAAGCCGCTTCAATTCCGGAAATAGCAAAAGGCGCGGCTTTGCTTTTTAATCCCAATGATGTCAGATCAATGGCTGAGGCAATAGCAAAAATTATTTTAGACAATGAGTTAAGACAAAAATTAATTAAAAATGGCTTTAATAGAGTTAAGGATTTTAGCTGGGAAAAGTGCGCTAAGGAGACATTGGCGGAGATTGAGAAAGTAAGAATTACGAATTAAGTCCCGAACTCGCTTTGCGGGACTTCGGGACTTAATTCTTAATTCTAAATATGCTAAATAAAAAATTATTAATAGACTTGTCGCGTAATTAGTTTTGTAACGAAATTTTCAAATTTTGAGTTATAATTTTTCAAACAATTTTTGAGGTTTAGCCTAAGCTAAGCTAAAAAAATTTTTGGAAAATTTGACCAATCCGCCAGCTGGCGGAGCAGTAAAAAATAATTACGCGACAAGTCTAATAAAGATTAAAAAAATGATTAAGCGAACAAATATAACGAAAGCAGCATACATATAATGCCGCGGGTGAGACACCCGCGGCCAGCTAATGCCGCGGGTGAGACATCCGCGGTCAGCGGCTTTTTGCCTTTTATATTTTATTTATGCTATAATAAAGATGTTATGAAACAAAAAATAACATCTTTTTTTATATATATTTTATGTGCCGCAATTATATTCAGCGGCCTTTTATTGTTGCCGCGCCAGATAGCAGAAAGTGAAAATTTGCTTGCCGATCGTATTAGAAAAGCGGACGAGATATTAGTAAAATTTAAAAATAGCGGAGAGATAAGTGTTATTAAAATAGCTCAGAGCGATGATTTTTATAATATATTAAACAGTTATAACAGCGACCCATTAGTTGAATACGCGGAACCGAATTATTTATATTCAGCCAGCATAATTCCTTCTGATACTTATTACAGCCAGCAGTGGCATTTGCAGAAGATTAAAGCCGCCGACGCTTGGGACAATATATATAAGAGTCCAGATATAGTGATTGCTATTATAGATTCCGGCGTTCAGATTGATCATCCTGACCTCCGAGATAATATTTGGCGCAATTTAGGCGAGATAGATAATAATGGAATTGATGATGATAAAAACGGCTTTATTGACGATGCGCATGGCTGGGATTTTGTTAATAATACAGCTGATCCCTCGCCTAAATTTGAGCAGGATTTTACCGAGGCAGGAATTTTACACGGCACGGTCGTTGCCGGCGTGGCGGCGGCATCCGGCAATAATGCGGCTGGCATAACCGGCGTAACCTGGGAAGCCCGATTAATGCCGCTTAAAGTTCTAGATGACAAAGGCGAGGGTAGCACCAATAAAGTAATTAAAGCGATTGATTACGCCATAACCAATGGAGCCGATATTATTAATTTTAGTTTTATCGGGTTTGGCTTTAGTCAGAGTTTGCACGACGCCATTAAGCGCGCTTATGACGCAGGCATAATCATTGTGGCGGCGGCAGGCAATGAACAAGGAGAAGGAGGCGGTTATTTTTTGGATGATACTCCTATGTATCCGGCCTGCCATGACGGCGAAAACAACGAAAACAGGGTTATTGGCGTGGCAGCCACTGACACGCTTGATCAAAAAGCGGACTTTTCAAGTTATGGCTTTAAATGCGTTGACATAGCGGCGCCAGGATTAAGCATTTATAGCACGGTTGTTTATTCGCCGGCTAATCAGGCGGACGGCAAATATTTTAATAAATATTATGACGGCTATTGGTCCGGCACTTCAATGGCAACGCCAATGGTTAGCGCTGCTATTGCCTTAATAGAGGAAGTTAATCCCTTGTTAAACCGCAACCAGGTGATCAATGTTTTACTCGCTAACGCGAATAATATTAATCGGCTTAATCCTGATTATCTAAACCAATTAGGCAAAGGGCGGCTTAATTTAGCTGCGGCTGTCAGCAGCGCCTTATCACAATTAAGCCAAATAAAAACAAAATTATTAATTGCGCCGGCAGAAAATTATTTAAGCCATATTAAAGTAACAGAACAAAACGGAAGAGTTGAGCAAGAATTTTATTCTTACAGCTCTAATTTTTTAGGAGGCGCTAACATAGCTGCCGGCGACATTGACGGCGACGGCATTGATGAAATCATCACTGGCGCGGGCTTTGGCGGCGGTCCTCATGTGAGAATTTTTGATCAGCAAGGCAATGTTAAAGGACAGTTTTTTGCTTATGCCAAACATTTTCGCGGCGGCGTAAATGTGGCGGTTGGCGATGTGAATGGCGACGGCATTGATGAAATCATCACTGGCGCGGGCTTTGGCGGCGGCCCTCATGTGAGAATTTTTGATCAGCAAGGCAATATTAAAGGACAGTTTTTTGCTTATGCCAAACATTTTCGCGGCGGCGTAAATGTGGCGGTTGGCGATGTGAATGGCGACGGCATTAATGAAATCATCACTGGCGCGGGCTTTGGCGGCGGTCCTCAAGTAAGGATTTTTAAAGCCAATGGTTATGCGTATGGACAATTTTTCGCTTATGATAAAAATTTTCGCGGAGGCGTTAAAGTGGCCGTGGCTGATATTAACGGCGGAGCTAGAGATAATCGCGTTGAAATTATTACAGCGCCCGGACCCGGGGGCGGTCCGCATATTAGAATTTTTAATAGTTATGCCAAGGTTTTGGCGCAGTTTTTCGCTTACAATTCCAACTTTCGCGGCGGAGTCAATGTGTCTGCCGGAGATATTGATCAGGACGGCTTAGCGGAAATCATTACTGGAGCCGGTTCTGGCGGGACGCCGCATGTCCGCGTATTTGAAACTGACGGAGCTTTGATTGACTCATTTTACGCTTATGAGGAGGAGTTTAGCGGCGGAGTGAATGTTGGAATTTTGGAAGTAAAAACTACGAATTAAGAATTAAGAATTAAGAATCAAGAATATGGATAATAATAAAATAAAATCATTTACTGATTTACGAGCTTGGCAGGAAGGGCATAAATTAGTGTTAATGATTTATGAAATCACTAAACAGTTTCCCAAAGAAGAAATATTTGGATTAACAAATCAATTACGACGAGCAATCGTGTCTTTTACTTAAAACATTGCTGAAGGTTTTAGCAGGCAGTCATATAAAGATAAAATAAAGTTTTACTCTATATCCTTAGGTTCGCTTACAGAAGCGCAAAATCAATTATTAATAGCCAAAGATATAAAATATATTTCACAAGAAGATTTTAATAAGATAGCCCAACAAACAATAGAAGTTAGTAAAATAACTAATGGCTTGATTAAAAAATCAAAAACCTTAATTCGTAATTCTTAATTCGTAATTCTAATCTATATGCCTAAACAAGCTATTTTTGACAAAAAAAACATATTAGTAACCGGCGGAGCAGGTTTTATCGGCTCGCATTTGTGCGATGAATTGGTAAAAACTTGCAAGGTAATTTGCCTTGATAATTTTATTACCGGCGATGAAAGAAATATTGATCACTTGCTGGCTGACCCTAATTTTGTATTTCTTCGCCATGACATTACTGAGTCCATAAATCTGGAAAGTTTGCCGGAACTGCAGAAATTTAAAATTGAGTTTCAGGGCATTCAAGAGATTTATCATCTGGCCTGTCCGACTTCGCCAAAAGATTTTGAAAAAAATAAAATCGCTACCATAGACGCTTTGTCCATCGGCATGAAAAATATACTTGATTTAGCGGTTAAATATGAAGCTAAATTAATGCATTTTTCTTCCACGGTTGTTTACGGGCCAAGGCGCGCAGACAACAAGAAAATAGCTGAAGAAGATATTGGCCAAGTTGACATGCTGTCAGCGCGCGGCTGTTATGATGAAGGCAAGAGATTTGCCGAGACCATGGCGGCAAATTATAGGGAAGCGCGTAAAATTGACGCTAAAATTATCCGTTTGTTCAGAATATACGGGCCAAGGATGAAATTAGATCAAGGTAATATGATCCCGGATTTTATCAGCAATGCTTTAGATAATAAAGATTTAGCCGTTTTAGGCAATAAAAATTTTTCATCTTCTTTTTGTTATGTAAGCGATTGTTTGGATGCGGCCGTTAAGATGATGGATAGTGATTTAGCCGGTCCGATAAATATCGGTTCTGATATTAATGTTAATGTTACCGAGGTTGCTGAGAAAATGATTAGTATGTTAAATTCAAAATCAAAAATTACTTATGCTGATAAAATTTTATTTATGACTCCATTATGCTTGCCTGACATAGCCAAGGCGCACAATGAATTGGGCTGGATGCCGATTGTAACGCTTGAAAATGGGCTGGAAAAGACGATTGAAGATCTGAGGGCGAGCAAGGGCTTGAAGGGGATAGGAAAGTGATAAGTAAAAAGTGAGAAGTGAGAAGTAAGAATCGGGGATATTTTTTCCGTTTTGTCGCAGTCTTCTGCGGGAAGACTGCGACGAGGCGAAAAAAATTATTCGGATTAAATTTATTTGGGGTATTTGGTCCGCCAGCTGGCGGATTGTAGATTTGGATTATTTTTATGAAAATATTTTGCATCATCCCGGCATATAACGAAGAAAAAACTATTATTGAAGTTATAAATAGTGTTAAGCCATTAGTTGATCAAGTGGCGGTGGTTGACGATGGTTCCACTGACAAAACTTTTGAATTGGCCACAGAACAAATTGGCGCGGCTGACAGCGAAGCTCCAAATTTACCGCTAGCAGTTGTTTTGCATCATATTATAAATAGGGGACAGGGAGCGGCCTTAAAGACAGGCACTGAATATGCCCTGCGGAATGGGGCTGATATTATCATTCATTTTGACGCGGACGAACAGTTTTTAGCTGATGATATAGCAAGCATTGTACAGCCGATTAAAAATGGAATCGCTGATGTTGTTTTTGGTTCGCGTTTTTTAAACAAAAAGTCTAATATGCCATTTTTAAAAAAGAATTTAATTTTGCCATTAGCTAAAATTGTTAGTAGAATATTTTTTAACATAAAAATGACAGATCCGCAAAGTGGCTTTCGCGCTATGTCAGCTCGGGTTGCCAGAAAAATTGATTGGCAGCAGGATCAAATGGCTCATTGTTCTGAAATTTTATTTGCAGTTAATCAAGCTGGATGCAAAATAAAAGAAGTGCCGATCACAGTAATTTATCATAGTTTTGGCCAGCGATTTTTTGACGGCTTTAAAATTTTAAAAGATTTATTTTTAGCAAAAATTGTTAATTAGAAGATTAGACCTGTTGCATAATAAGCTGCGTAACGAAATTTTTAGATTTTGAGACAAATTTTTCAAATAATTTTTGAGGTTTACCTGTAAGGTAAGCTGAAAAAATTTTTGGAAAATTTGGCCGAAATGTGGAAATTGCAGTAGTAGTTTATTATGCAACAGGTCTATTATAAAACGAAAAGAAATCGAGTTTCTACTATTGCAAAGCAATAGTAGAAACTCGGTTTCTCCGGCGTAAGAATTTTATGCAACAAATAATCGCTTTAATAATAATCGCTTTTTTTCTATCAAGATTGTTTTGGCAAAAGCAAAAAAAACAAATTAGCGCCAATGAATTTATTTTTTGGCTGTTTTTTTGGCTGTTAGCCGCAGGAGCTATTATATGTTTAAAATGGATTGACAAATTAGCGGTTAGTTTAGGTTTTTCAGCCAGAGGCATAGAAGTGCTGCTTTATATAGCAGTAGTGATTTTATTTTATTTTATTTTTAAATTAAGATTGCGGCTGGAAAAAATGGAAAAGAATATTACGAAGATTGTGCGGGAAATAACATTAAAGAAGTAAAAATATAAAAATTATTAAATAATCAAAATATTTTTAAAATAATCAATAATCAAGATACCCCGCAAAGCTTTGCAACGGGGCAGGCAATAACCAAAAAATAATCAATAATTAAATATTAATAATTATGTAATTAATAATTTAAAATTTTGAATTTTGAAACACCATTTTTGTCATTCCGAACTGCTTTAGCAGTGAGGAATCTATAACCGTGATAAGGCGCACTAACCACGAATTATAGATTCCTCACTCGCAAGCGAGTTCGGAATGACAAAATCAAAGGCAATTTCGTAATTCAAAGTTTAATAATATGTTTAATCTAAAAAATGTTTTTAAAAAATTTAACAATTCAGAGACCCAGCTCTTCGCGAAGGGCGGGGCAGAGGGAGAGAGAGTAAAAAACGCGCGGGTTTTACCTTAATTGAACTTTTGGTCGTGATTTCAATTATTGGTTTTTTAGCAACCGCGGCAATGCTTGCGTTTAATATTGCAAGGCAAGAGGCAAGGGACGCGAGAAGGAAAACTGATTTATTGACAATCGCTAAAGCTTTAGAGCTTTATTATGATGATTATGGACATTATCCTGTAAGTAATAATTGCGGATCTGGCGGAAGAACTCCATTAGCGCCAGAAACTGATGTGAAAGGAGCATGGGCTTATCATGCAACACACGCATCAGACAGATTAATAGCTACATTAAAAAATAGAGGGTATATAGGAAGTTACATAACAGATCCTCTTGATCCGGATTTTTCAAAACATCTTTATTATTATTATACAGATATTAAAGGGCAGCATTTTGTTTTAATGGCATATCTTGAATCGCCCTCTGACGAAGACATTGCTACACAGGACGACGCGCCGCCTCCTGTTAGTGAATGTAATCTCGGTAATTATAGATTAATAAGATAAAATATTTTACGCCTTGTCGCAGTCTTTCCTTAGGGAATTGCGGCTACGAAGTACATCTTTATGAAAATAGCCCAAGTAGTCTGCTCGTTTCCTCCATACAAAAGCGGTATAGGTAACAGCGTTTATCAGTTTGCAAAGGTTATGGCAAAATCAGAGTATGATGTAACTGTTTTTGCGCCTGATTATTCTGATGTTTTACAACAGGAAGAAATAAAAGATGGTTTTAAAATCATCCGGCTAAAATCAATATTAAAATATGGAAATGCGGCTTTTTTGCCGCAATTATTATGGAGGTTAAGAAAATTTGATATAATCCATTTGCATTATCCTTTTTACGGAGCGGCTGAAATAATTGCTTTAAGCAAATTATTGTTTGGCAAAAAAATGAAATTAGTTATTCATTATCACATGGATTCAGCGGCAAAAGGAATTAAGGGGCTTGTTTTTAAAATTTACCGATTATTTGTTTTGCCGATTTTATTAAGGCAAGCTAAAATCATTACTTGCGCTTCATTGGATTATGTTAAGCATTCTGACATAGCTGGTTATTATAAAAATTACAAAGAAAAATTTAGGCAAACTTTTTTTGGCGTTGATTTAGAGCAATTTATCCCTTCCCCTTGCCTCGCTGCAGCTCCGGCGAAGCGGGCCGATCCTCGCCTGCTATCGCAAGCAAAGTTTGGCGGGGGAGCTAATAGAAACATTTTATTTGTTGGCGGTTTGGATCAGGCGCATTATTTTAAGGGTTTAGAAAATTTATTAAAAGCTGTATCCAAACTGCAGATTTCAGATTTTAGATTTCAGATTGTGGGCGATGGAGATTTACGAAAAGAGTATGAAAAATTAGCAAAAAAGCTGGGCATAGATAATATAGTTGAGTTTATTGGCAGTATCAATAACAGTGAATTAGTAAAATGTTATCGAGAAGCTGATGTTTTAGTTTTGCCGTCAATCAATCAGGGCGAAGCGTTTGGCTTGGTTTTACTTGAAGCCATGGCTTGCGCTAAGCCGGTTGTTGCTTCTAACCTGCCAGGGGTCAGAAGCGTTTTTAAGAATGGCAAGCATGGCTTATTGGCGCGGCCTGATAATGTTGATGATTTAGTTGATAAATTAAAAATTATTTTGTCTGATAAAAAATTGGCGCAAAAAATGGGGCAGGCAGGCAGGAAGCTGGTTGAGAGTAAATATACATGGAATAAGGTTGGCGAGAGATTGGATCTGATTTACCATTTTGTAAATTATGCTCCAAAATAAAATTTTTTCGCAAATAAACCCTGCCTTCCGCGAGGAGCGGTGATAGATTTATTGTGAATATCTTTAGAGTGCAGAAAAACTGTTTTTATATTATTTTTTTGGAAAAATCGGCTTTATTTTGGCTTTAAACGGCTTTAACGCTGAATTAACGCAGATTTGTACGCTGATAAACGCGGATTTTTCTACAGTCTAATTTTATGAAAATTTGCTTAATAAATAATCTATACAAACCATACAATCGCGGCGGAGCCGAGCGGATTGTTGAGTTGATTGCTCATAGCTTGCAGAATCAAGGGCATGAAGTTTTTTTAATTACAACTAAACCGCATAACGCGCAACGCGTAATGCGTAACGCCCAACAGAAAGTTTATTATATTAATGCTTTGTATTATAATCTTAATTTTTTGCCGAAAGTTTTGCGCTTGTTTTGGCATTTGCGCGATATGTTTGATATCGGCAGTTATTTTAAAGTAAAAGCTATTTTAAAAAAGGAAAAGCCGGATGTTGTGATGACGCATAATTTAAAGGGCATTGGTTATTTAATCCCTAGCGCTATTAAAAATTTAGAAATAAAACATATTCATACTTTGCATGATATTCAATTATTACATCCTTCTGGCTTAATGATACACGGTAAGGAAAATCAGATTAATAGTATTTTTGTAAAAGTGTATACGGGTATATGCCGTTGGCTGACCGCAGGTAATGTCAAAGGTGTCCCACCCTTCGCGAAGAGCGGTATGACTAGCGGCCGGCTTTTTGACTCGCCAGATACAGTGATTTCACCCTCAAGCTGGCTGATGAAAATGCATACGGATAAAGGATTTTTTAAAAATTCAAGGCAGATGATATTAGCTAATCCAGCGCCCGCCGCGACTATTCCTTCCAGCGGGACAGGCGGTGAGGGAAAATTCAAATTTTTTTATGTCGGCCAGATTGAAGAGCATAAAGGCGTTTTGTTTTTAATTAAAGTTTTTAAAATGTTGCGCAAAGAGCTGGAAGATGTAAGCTGTGAGTTAATTATTGCCGGAGACGGCTCAGGATTAAAACAAGCCAAAAAATTAGCCGGTGATGATGGCATGGTAAAATTTTTAAACAAAGTTAATCATAAAGATTTATTAATAATAATGCAAAAGTGTAATATTTTAGTTGCGCCGTCTTTATGTTATGAAAATTCTCCGACAGTGATTTATGAAGCGCTGGGCGTTGGATTGCCAGTTATTGCTTCACGAATTGGCGGCATCACTGAGTTAGTCCATAAAACAGCGGGAATTTTATTTAAGCCGGGCAATGAAAAAGATTTAATGTATCAGATGAAATGGGCGATTGAGCATGGGGAGAAATTACGAAAGATAGGGGAGATCGGCAGGGAAAAAGTTAAGAAATTTGGGGTTGAAAATTATATTAAGGAGCTGGAAAAGTTAATAGACTTGTCGCGTAATTAGTTTTGTAACGACCCCAGTTATCCAACGGGGTAAAAATTTTCAAATTTTGAGTTATAATTTTTCAAACAATTTTTGAGGTTTAGTCTAAGCTAAGCTGAAAAAATTTTTGGAAAATTTGACCAATCCGCCAGCTGGCGGAGCAGTAAAAAATAATTACGCGACAAGTCTAATCAAATAATTCCCTTGTTTGGCGCAAATGAGGGGATTATTTCTTATATCTAAACACATAAATTTCGCCATTGTCAAGCCCTTGCCAGCTGTCAGCTTCTAGTTTTGCCTCTGCTAAAATTTTATCAAAAGCCCACCAGTATTTATTTAAGACAAAATACGCTTCATTAACTCCTGTTAATTCCATGGCCGCCAGTATTATTTCACGACTTGGTTTTTTATAGACCATGTCTAAATAGTATTGATACAAGGGGCCGCCAGTGGGAATAGGATAGTAAAAGATTTCAGATTTATGATTTAAGATTTCAGATTTATTTTTTAGTGTATAATATTTTTTAAAGCCGAATTCTTGCAGTGCGGCGGCGCTGACCTGCTGGTTGGCCAGTACTATATAATCTTGACTGGCGCTGTTTTCAATCCAATGAACTGTGTCAATGTCATTTTGGCTTACTGAATAGCCGTGAGAGTTATGATAATTGTCAAGGCGCGGATAGGATAAATATAGCGAGCATGTAACTAAAATAATTAAAAATGTTAGCAGTGAGATTTTAATAATTTTGTTTTGTTGAAGTGTTTTATAAATAAAACTATAAAACGCGGTTAAAATAAACGGTAATAAGAAAAATGCGGCTATGATTAAAATTCTGTCCGCGTAATTGCTTCTTTCATAGTCAATTAAAAAATTAAAAGGCAGGATTTTTGTTAACGCGTATGACAGCCCTAATGCAAGCGACATTAATGCGTAGATGAAAAAGATTTGGCATTGCCGCTTATATTTATAAGCAATAATTAAACCCGCTATTATAAGAACGCCAACGATTATTTTTAAATTAAAGCCGTAAAGATAAATAAAATTAAGAATAAAATTTTCCTGATTCGGCATTGTTAGGTTGGGCAGTGAAAAAGAAGACAAAAAAGCCCAGAGTCCTGCGGAATTTTGGGTTTCTGAAATTCCGAAATTATTTTTTTTAACCAACCAAAAAGCCAGAGGCAGGGCGATTGTTGACACAATAAAAATTAATAGATAATAAATTTTTTTAACTTTATTTTTTTGATCGCTGTGATAAATGTTTAAAAGCAAGGCAAAAAGTAATGCTGGAATGCCTGCAATGGGCTGGATTGCAAATGCAGTTAAAGCCAATAAATAAATAACGATTAAATTATAAATATTTTTGCATGTTAATCCAAACAGGATGATTAAAAGTAATAATAAATAAGCGAAATTTTGCGGCGTGGTAACAATGAAAAAAGAAAAAGGCAGAATAAGAATTATTAAGGTTAGTAAAAAATTAGCAGTATTGTTTTTAAACCATTTTACCAGAACGCGATATAGAGTGATGGGCAAATAGATAGCAGCCAAAATCGGCACTAATAATTTATCTAACCAGATCAGGGGAATAAAGGTGATTTTATGCAGTATAACAATAAGCGAATACTGGCCTAAATAATAAAATGGTTTAGGATCAACTGAACCTGTTTTATCTATTAAATCCATAGTTGCTTGATGAATAAACGGATCAAAGCCATAGCCGATTTTGTAAACAATCCACGCGACTAAAAATGACAAGAAATAATAAAGGGAAATTAATATTATATGGCTATATTGTTTTTTTGCCATATTGTTGTCGGGACACTTGGCGATAATGATTATTAAGATAGCTGTGGCTAAGCCGTAAAGAGCAAAAAAGTAATTCGGTACGACTTGCCACGGTGAGATAATAGCATCTGCAGTTTGGTGAGTGAAAAGAATATAAAAACAGGTAGAAAGTAGAAAATAAAAAGCCACCGCCTTGGCGGGGCAGGCAGAAAGCAGAAAAATATTAAAAATTGGATTTTGACATTTCTGTTGCCTGTTTTTTGTCGTTTTTCTATTGTCTGTTTCATTAAATCGTTGTATAATAATAAAAGCGGATATTGACAGGATTAAACTGATAGCAATGCCAAGATTATTAAGCGAATATAAACGGTAGACAATAGCGCCAAAAAAAGAAATTAAACAGAGTAGAATAAGAATGTTTTCTAAAATATTTTTATTTAAATTCATATTTGTTGATATTATAATAATTAGACTGTAGAAGAATCCGCGTTTATCAGCGTACAAATCTGCGTTAATTCAGCGTTAAAGCTATTTAAAGCCAAAATAAAGCCGATTTTTTAAAAAAAATATTATAAAAACAATTTTTCTACACTCTAAATAATATAATACCACATTTTTTATGTCAGAACATAATTTTCAAAAAGCGGATAAAGTTTTTTGGCATGATCGGTTGCTTGCCAAGACATTTTTAAAATTATTTCCTAAATGCGTTTTACCTAATTATATCACGATTTTTCGTTTTTTTGCCACGCCCGTAGTGGCGGTCTTAATGTTGTATGAACATTATTATATTGGCTTAATCGCTTTTTTGCTTGTGGCTTTTACTGATGCTTTAGATGGAGCTATGGCGCGAATCCGAAATCAGATTACAGAATGGGGCAAAATTTATGACCCTTTAGCTGATAAGATTTTAATCGGCAGCATGGTTTTTATTATAGTGCTTCGTTATATTGATTTTTGGACCGCGATGATAATTATCGGGCTTGAATTTGTTATTATTTTAACAGCTTGGATTAGGATGAAAAAAGGGATAAAAATACAAGCTAATCTTTGGGGCAAGATTAAAATGAATTTGCAAGTAGCTGGCGTAGTAATTTTACTTTTATCCATTGTTTTTAATTGGGCCGCGCTTTTGCCGTTTGCGTCAGGAGTTTTATATTTAGCCATTGCTTTTGCGATTGTGAGCTTGTTGACTTATGGGATATAGGTAAAATACGAATAGCCACAAATTAAGGACAAATAGCCGCAAATGTTAACCGACCTTGACATATAGGATATAATATGCTTAGATGACTGGAGGCACATTAAAATAAATAACTAAAAAATTTAAGGAGGTAAGTTATGGAGATTAAGGGCGCAAGTATTTTGATTGTGGATGATGAAGAATCAATCAGACAAGTAATGGTTGATTTCTTTACTATATTTGGAGCCGAAATTTTTACTGCGGTTAACTCGGATGCAGCGTTGGATATTATTAAAGAAGAAAAAGTAGATTTGATAATATCGGATCAAGATATGCCGCCGGGACCATCTGGCATTGAGTTATTAGTAGAAGTTAAACAATATTACAAGCATATTGTTTTCATCCTTATATCTGCATATAACCTTAAGAAAGAGGCAGAAATGGCTGGAGCTGACGCTTTTTTGCAAAAGCGGTTTTCTTTGTCAAAATTAAAGGAGGCGGTAGAGAAATTATAAGGACATGCAAAACAAATTATCAAGGACTGTGTTTTATAACGCAGTCCTTTTTTCTTGCTTAAATTAGTTTAATTTGATAGGATAGATGTATTAAATTTCAAATGCCAAAATCCAAATATCAAATCAATATCAAATGACTTAATGTCAAATTTTGTCATTTAGATTTTGGATTTGATTTGACATTTGAGCTTTGACATTTGAAATTATTCTATGAATTTTAT
>JAYEOU010000024.1:0-4709 GCA_034723335.1 Patescibacteria group bacterium | reverse complement strand
CATTATAACAACTTGCTTTCTTAAAACCCCAACATCATTATTAATAGCCGCAATATCTTCACTTTCCATCTTAGCTATTCTGTCTATCTTTACTTTAAGCAAATCAACATCTTCCTCAATATGCTTTACTGCTTGCCTAATGCGATAAATATCTTCTTTCATTTCAAGTATTTCCTGCCTAATCGGCTCAAGCTTTTGTTCTAATTTTTCTTCAAGCTTTTGTTCTAATTTTTCTTCAAGCTTTTGTTCTAATTTTTCTTCAAGCTTTTGTTCTAATAATTTACCGAGTTGTTGTAAATCATTTTGATCCAACATAAATTTAAAATCCAACATAAATTACAAAATATTATTATTTTCGTAATTCAGAGGAGCTTAATAAATTATATCCTTATTATATGCCTATGCTTTGCCGTTGTCAAATTTAATATTTTCAGCTTGTTTTACAGACTCGCCCCTGCTTATCAACAGCCCCAGCGCCAGCCAAAAAAACAAAACGCCAAAATGCAAACTCCACCACCAATGGTCAACAAGGAACATCGCTATCATTGCGGCCAACAAGGGTATTCTCACAATCAAATTCTTACTTCTTTTTCTATTTATAACGCATAACAACAAGCCAATAAAAAACAGCGGCCCGATAATCCCAATTTCCGCCCAAACTAATAAAAACACATTATGAACAGGTTGATAATACCAATTCGGCTTCGCGTTATCATTCGTATATTCGCTCCGCTCCGCCAGTCCGCTCCGCCGCTCGCGAGCAGCGGGGCTGGCGGATCGCGGATTCGCGTTATACTTTACATAATTTCCAGCCCCAGCCCCAAACAGCCAATTATCCTTAATTATCCGCCATGAATCTTTATAAGATTCCATCCGCTCAACATTTGATTTAATTTCCAATCTTGCGCCTGTTGCCAAGCGCGTCATTGCCAAATCATGAAATTGGCTAAACAAAATAAAAATTAAAACAGACGACGTTAAAATTATTTGCAATAATTTTTTCTGCCCCCGCAAATCTTCTTTTATTACCGTTGCGAAAAACATCGCCAATAATCCAACAGCCAGCCCCAGCCATGCCCCGCGGGAAAAAGTGAAAAAAAGCGCAGAAAGCAGAAAGCAGAAAGCAAAAAGCAGAACAATATTTTGAATTTGTCCCGAATCCCGCAGTATTGCGGGAATCTGACGGCTCCATAGTTCTCCCGCAGTGCCGCGGGAGACTGTGGGGCCATGCTGTAAATCGTTATCAACAGCTCGCGCTTCGGCTCCACAGCGCTTCGCCATTATAGAGCTGTCGCATTTTGTTACGAACAGCCCTAAAAATAATAACAATCCGACTACAAGTAATCCTCCCAAAACATTGGGGTGATCCAATCCCCCATAGGCCCTTAGCCATCTCTCTCCTTCCAATGTTTCAATTACTGAAATCCCTAAATCGCCTGCTCTGTGCAATGCCATGCCCAGCCACTTGCAGGCAAAATCAGATTGGGTTAAAAACTGCCAAATTGCCAAACATGCCTGCAAGAAAATGCCTGCCAGCAAACTGTAAATCAATTTCATTTTATTATAGCCGGCGCTTATTATCAGCCAGAACAGCCCAACACCCAATAAAAACAATCCATATCTATAAATCGCTATCAGCTTATCCGCGGCAAAAAATATAGAAATAAAAACCATTAAATCCAACCCTGCAATAAACCACCAATGGCTTTGAATTTTGAATTTTATCTGTGATTTGGAATCCGCTCCGCCGGCTGGTCCGTCAGCTAACGGAGCGGATTGGAATTTAATAACTAACAACAACCCAACTAATAAAATAAGCAATACGTCCGTCCCGTACAAACTAACCGTTAAATACTCATTCTCGCCAGCCCTAATAATCCACCGCGTCTGGATTGGCAATAAAAAAACCAATAAATATAAACCGTATTCAATTATTCTTTTAAGATAGTAATAAGGCATAAAGTGTCTATTTGATACTAAATATAAATAAATATACATTGATATACATTGATGCTTGCTCGCTTTGCTCGCGATATACATTGATATACATTGATATCTATCTATATCTATGTATATCTATGTATATCTATGTATATCAACTTCTCTTCCCATTTTCGAAAATACTCCTCCCTTCTATCCTTGACATGCAATTTTAACACCTGATCATTAACCACCACCTGAGTATCTTTATTCATTATTTTCTTTAAACCGCTTGGCATTTTTTTTAATTGCAATTTCTTCGCGTTTTTTTCCAATCCTCTAAACAACAAATCAATTAGATTATGGTAAAAACAAGAAAAATTTTTGCCTGAATTTCGTTGATTCGCTGATTGCGGCGGCTGCCAATTAGGCAGATACTCCTTAAGCCAATGATTTGCCTTAATAAATTTTTTATAAACGCCATCTTTATTATAGATCAACGCCAGCCCCGCCAGCCAATAAATAAAATAAATATCATCTGCATTTCCCGCCCCGCCAGAGTCTGCCGCGCCCAAGCGAGAGGATTTTGGCGGCTCGCCATCCAACATCAACTCCCTTAAATCCATTGCCCCTTCGCTGGCAAAAAAACTCAAACAAATTTTATCCCGCGTTATATTCCCTTTTGGCCGCCACCCAAGCAAATCCGCGGCAACAACGCAAAAAAATCTGGTTATCCAAATTCTTCCCGGTTCAGTAATAATAAAAAAATCAATATCGCCATTATCCTTTAGATTATGCGCGCCGATTATATTGCCAATAGCAATCATTTTTATCCATGGAATAAATTTAAAAATTTTAGCCATAAGCATGGCCCGCTTAAACTTCCTGCCAGCGTAATTATACCTCTCCATCCTTGTCCTGATAATCTTCTCGCGCCCGGCCAAAAAATAAAACCCGTTTTTTTCTTCAATAATATTATTTAATTTTTTACTGTCTAAAATATCATAAATTATCATTGGCGTATTTTGGAGTATTTGAACGTATTTCCATATTTCTTGGCGCGTCAATGGATAATCAAACAAGTCAAAAAAAGCAATTGTCTTAACAATCGCCTCCTTGATGTTGTTCTCTTTTATTTTAATCTGACTAAAAAATACCATATTAAAAAAAAATAAATTAATGCTGGTTAAGGGTGTCTCACCCTTAACACTACCTGCGGTTTTAGACGGTAAATTATGCCGCGGGTGAGACAACCGCGGCCAGCGGCTTTGCCCTAACAAAAAAATTTTATCCCGCTTTCGGCTTATCAAGCATTATCGGCTCCACCTTTGCCTCTCCTTCAGTGATTTTAACCACATCCTTGTCAATTTTCTTAAATTCCTTGTAAGCGTTATTATAATGATTTACGCTGGTGCCCATGCTTACGCCCAATTTTTTCATAAAATCATCATAGCTTAACAAATGCCTGCTTAATTTCTCAACATTAGCCATGATAAATTTCGCGCTTTCCTCAATCTGCAAAGCCCGCAATCCTTGTAAAACAGTCTGCAAATAAGCTAAAAACGAAGTAGGGGAAACAATAATCACATGCTTATCCTTAAAAGCATACTCAACCAAATCCCGCGTATTAATCTGCGCCGCGCCCACTTTATTGATCAGCAAATCATAATAAATGGCCTCGCTGGGAATAAACATAAAAGCAAAATCCATTGTTTTTTCCGCTGGCTTGACATATTTGGAAGTTTCGTCAATTCTATTTTTCAAGTCCTGCTTAAACAGCTTCTCTGATTTTTCCCGTTCGCCCTGATCTTTGCAATTCAAAATTTTTTCATAATTTTCCAAAGAAAATTTTGAATCAATGGGAATAATTTTATCTTTTACAAACACTGCCGCGTCAACAATAGAGCCGTCTTTAAAACCGTATTGCATTTGATATGAATTAGGCGGCAGGACATTTTTCAATGTTTCTTCCAAAAAATATTCGCCTAAAACGCCGCGCTGTTTGGGATTTTTTAAAATATCCTGCAAATTCCGCAATTGCGAGGAAAAATTAACCACTTGCTTGTTGGTCTCGTCTAATTTAGTTAATTTTTCCGCTACCTCGGAAATTAGCTTTTGGCTTTGGCCATGAATCGCCGCCATTGTTTTTTGGGTTTGTTGCGTAACATTTTGCATTATGCCGGCTGTCTTGCCAAAATGCTCCTGCGTAGTGCGGTGGGTTTCAGTTAATTTAGCGTCCATGGTTTCGCGCAATTCCCTATTCTGGCCAGCTAACTGCGACAGCCGCTCCATCATAGCTGTTAATTTTTCTCCATCTCCATTATCTTTTTTCCGCAGCAATAAAAAAATAATAGCGGCTATGCCCAAAACAAGCAGAATTAATAAAATTGTAGTTAGTGTTTGCATATTAATTCACAAAACATAGAACATATAATAGACCTGTTGCATAATAAGTTGCGTAACGAAATTTTTAGATTTTGAGACAAATTTTTCAAATAATTTTTGAGGTTTACCTGCAAGGTAAGCTGAAAAAATTTTTGGAAAATTTGGCCGATCCGCCAGCTGGCGGAGCAGTAGTAGCTTATTATGCAACAGGTCTAATATGAAACATGAAACACATTTAATTTCATGTTACATGTTACGTGTTACATATTACGTGTTTATTTGTAAGAAATCATAGCGTTGTTTACAGTTTTGAGGTAATATAAACAGCATTATGACTATACACAAAGGGGCTCGCCTGACACCCATTCAACGTCAGGAAATCTACAATAAATATTATAACCAAA
>JAYEOU010000023.1:0-4710 GCA_034723335.1 Patescibacteria group bacterium | reverse complement strand
CCCCGCCTTTCGCGAAAGGCGGGGCTTCGGGCGCTTTATGGCGGCTATCTATTCAATCTCTAAAATTTTATATTCCACTTCCCCGTTTGGCGTTTCCACTTTTACAATATCATTTTTTTTCTTATCAATGAAGGCCATTCCTAATGGAGATTCGTTAGAAATTTTTCCAGTTGCGGGATCGGCTTCATTAAAGCTAACTATAGTATATTGTTTTTCAGCGCCGTTCACGCTTACTGTCACTTTTGAGCCCATGCTAATTATGCTCTTATTCTTGCCATTTTCCACTATTGTTAAATTTTTCAATAAAGCCGTTACTTCAGCAATTTTGCCTTCATTAAAGGCCTGCGCGTCTTTAGCTTCAGAGTATTCCGCGTTCTCGCTTAAATCACCTAATTCTTTAGCAGATTCTATACGCCGAGCAATTTCCCGCCGACGCGTTTTTGTTAAATGCTCTAATTCTTTTTTAAGTTTATCATAACCCTTTTGAGAAATAATTTGATCAGACATAATTTTTTATCATAAAACATGAAACATGTAACATAAAATATGAAACATGTAACAATTTTAATAATTTTAAATATACATTAATTTTAAAAATTGCGCAAGGGTGTTGGTTGAAAGTTGTCTGTTATCTGTTTTTTGCTTTCTAATATCGCGCTTATTAAAATTAAATATCCAATCCCAAGCGGATGATTCATGTACGGGCTGAAAATGCTAACAACTGAAATAACAATTAAACCAATTATAAGGCTTACTATAAGCAGTTGATTGTCATTATTTATTAGTAATTTTTTAGCGCCAATAACAAATATTTTCCCAATTAAAATTAAATAAGCTAACATGCCAAACACCCCAAGCTTTAACCAAATATCCAGCCAGCCCCATTCAAAAGCGTAAGTAGTGTATTTACCGGTTGGGCTGGATTGCAAAACGCGCGGATCGCTTGATTGATAAGTAACAGCCGCGCCAAAACCTTGGCCTAAAATAGGAGCTTGTTTTATTTTATTCCATAATTCCGGCAACAGCGCCCATCTTGACGATACGCCGGCTTCACCTGTGATTTGGCCTGCCCGTTTTGATAATAATTCTGTTGTGGCAAAGCCGCCTAATGGCTGAGGATATGGAAATTTTACCACTGCAACAATCAGCCCAACACTAAAAATTCCAGCGCATAATAAAATTGCATTTGCAATAATAAATTTTTTCCAACCGATTTTATAAAATAATAAAATAATAAAATAATAAAATAATAAACCAACTATTAATCCTGCCCAAAAACTGCGGGAAAAACTAATTAATATTGTAGAAAACAGAAAACAGAAAACAGAAAACAGTGTTATTCGCCGCATCAAAGTCTCCCGAGGGGAACTCTGACGGTTTACTGGCTTGTTTCGCTTCGCCAGAGTCTCTTCCGCCAAAGCGGGAGGACTCTGACGATTCCCCAAAATTTTGCTTGTTAGCAGTAATAAAAACACAAAAAATCCGATCAAAACGAAAATATGTGACTGGAAAAAAATGCGATAAAAACCGCCTTGCATTTGCGTAATTTCCCCTACTCCGCTAACCCGCACCCATCTGTATAATTCACTTGTTATGCTAATTATATTATGAAAAAAAACAAACAAAAGAAAAAATGTTTTCGCGCTTAACCAGATTATGGATGCTGTAAAAATTTGCAGAATTGTATTAATAGGCGGAGTCAGCTGTACAGCGCTTGTCATTCCCATTTCCCTATCATTTTTTTTAAACACACTATAAACAGGAAAAATTAAAGTAAAATATAACCACCCATTAAAATCAAAAAAAATGTTGCTAGTTTCATTATTATTTAAAAATCCATTGACTATGCCCCAAATGATGAATAAAAATAAAATAAGAAAATAAGAAGAATAAGAAGATTTAAAAAATCTTATTTGTAATTTTTTATTTTTAATCCAATAAGAAATCGTTTGCCCAAGCCAAACCGCCATTACCACTAACCATAAAGCAATACGAATGGAAATAATAATACCATCGTCCTCAAAAAAGAACAAATAGCCCTTTGAGCCGATAAATAATTCAGTAAATAATATCCATAATCCATATTCCAGCTTTATTAGAGACGCAATTAAAATTAATAGGACAATAATAAAAAAACCGATTTTATTAAAATCAGATAAAAGATAGCCGAATAGAGAAAATAATTCAGCTAAAAAAATAAACGCTAATATTAAAGCAAATTTTCGGTTGAATAAATTTAAAATCGGCATTTTTATTATTTAGGGGATAGTGAAACCGCAAGGGTTTCATAGTGGCGGCAGACCCGTGGAACCCAATTGCAAGCCACTGCCAACAATCTGCATTTTAGTTGCACAGTCCTTGCGCCATCGCTAAAGCTATGGCGGCACGCGGTCGGGACTGTGGAGCCGTCAGCTTAATTTTTCCAAAGAAACCGAGTTTCTTTGTTATGTTATTTTATGCTTTTCTTTAATAATCTCAACCGCCTTATTGTATTTTTTCACGCTTGGCAAAAACGGCAATAATTTATAAGTGAAAGACGGCAGCCAGCTGCTCATAGTGTAGCCGCCCCCGCTTATTGTAAATAAAACTTGGTTAATCCATATTCCAATATGCCCTTGCTCAAGCATTGTAAGCCACAAATCCCAATCCTGTAATTTTTTTATGGATTCATCCCAGCTAACAGCTGGAAAATGCTCACGCCTGATTAAAGATGTGGAATGAATATAAGGCATTGTTTTTAATTTTTTCGCGTTAAACGGCCATAATCTAAATAATTTTCTGCCCCACAAAAAAGACGAATAAGCATAACTTGCTTTCGGATTGCCTTGAAGTGTTTTAAACATTACTTCTAACGCCTGAGGTTTTAAAATTGCGTCGGCATCGCAGAATAAAATATACTCTCCTTGCGATTTGCTAAAACCTTTATTGCGGGCGGACGGCGCGCCTTTGTTGCCCTGTCCAATAATAGATAACTTATTGCCGAACGTTGTTATTTGCTGTTGCATTACTTTTTCAATATTATCCGTAGAGCCGTCATTAACAATAATAATTTCATAATTACTGTATGTTTGCCTTAAAATACTATCTAAACATTGAGATAATTTTTTGGCTTGGTTATAGACTGGAATGATTATTGATATCATAGCGCATAGCGCATAATACATAACGCATAACGCGATATGCAATGCACGTTTATGTTATTTTTGCTCTGGCAGAGTCTTATACAATAGACCCTGCCGCAATTATAAAGTTTAGTTATTCATATCTCAACGCCTCTATCGGCTCCAACTTACTTGCTTTCCATGCGGGATACAGCCCAAAAATCAAACCAACCAGCATAGAAACACTGACAGCTAAGCTAATTGAAAAAAATGAAATAATAAAATCCCAATCATACCCTAAAAAATGAGCGCCAACAGATATTATGTAAGAAATAATAGCGCCGCTAATTATGCCGATTATCCCGCCAAATAAAGTTACAGCAACCGCCTCCATTAAAAACTGGCTTAAAATATTAAAATTATTAGCCCCAACTGCTTTGCGCAAGCCGATTTCCCGGGTCCGTTCTGTTACATTAACCAACATTATATTCATAATGCCAATGCCGCCTACAATTAAAGATATGGCCGCCATTGCGGCTAAAAAATATCGCAAGGCATCAGTAATAATAGTAATCATATCCAAGGCCTGGGCCGCGTTGCGAATAGTAAAGTCATCACTATCCCCGCTTGGATCAGCTATATTATGCTGTTCTCGCAAAGTTATGCCAACATCATGAATGGCTTGATCAATATTTTCCTGGTTGTCAACTTTAGCTCTAATCAAACCTAAATGATTAACTCCGGCAATTAATTTTTGCATGGTTTTAAGCGGCAAAAAAATTTGATCATCATAATCCTGAAAAGCAACGGTGCCGCGTTCTTCCATCACGCCTATAACCTCAAAAGTGTGTTTTTTTATTTTAATCCGCTGACCCACTGCTTCAGACTCGCCAAACAGCTCATCTTCAACCGTGCTGCCTAAAACTGCGACTCGCGCCATATTTCTTTCCTCATCTTCAGAAAAGAATCTGCCTCGCTCCACTTCCCCGCCTTCAACTTCTATGTAACCAGCAGTACAGCCGCTTAAATTTGTATCATAAGTGTTTGCTTTCCAATTCACAGCAGCCACGCCTTTCGTATAAGCAACAACCTCAACGATATTAGCAACATTTTTTTTCTTGCGCAAAGCCAGCGCATCATTATAAGTTAAAGTGGTAATAACAATGCCCATAGCTGAAGTTGGCGGCTCTTTTTCTCCAGACTTGCCCGGCAGAACGCCGATTAAATTCGTACCCAAGGTTTTAACTTGCGCCAGTATTAAGCTCTGCGCCCCGGCCCCGGCCGCCATAATTACAATTACAGCGCCCACGCCAATAATAATCCCCAGCATAGTTAAAAAACTTCTTGCCTTGTTAGCGAGAAGAGCGGTGATGGATGTAGTGATGCATTGTTTGCATTGATCTAACATTACAATTTTGAATTTTGAATTTTGAAATAATTCTGAATGATTTAATTTTGAAACAAAAAAATAAATTACAAATTCGGTTTAATGGTCAAAAATGGTTGCTGATTTTTTAATAGTTAAACAAAATTTTTACTAAAATTAGTATAAAATTGAAGTTAAAAATAGCATAGAAAGTCATTAACTTTAAATCTATTTAAACTTAAT
>JAYEOU010000022.1:0-23726 GCA_034723335.1 Patescibacteria group bacterium | reverse complement strand
ATTTTGCTCCCAGATTTGATGATCACGGCTTTGTTAAAAATTTAATTAATGGCGTGATGAAAAATTTAGGCGTAATTGACAAATATATTACTAAGTATGCCACTGAATGGCCGTTGGAACAAATCACTATAGTTGACCGTAATATTTTGCGCATTGGCGTTTACGAATTGGTGTTTAATAAAGAAATACCAGCCAAAGTAGCGATTAATGAAGCTATTGAAATTGCCAAAATTTATGGCGGAGAATCGTCAGGAAAATTTGTTAACGGGGTTTTAGGAGCGATTTATAAAGATATAAATAATAATAAAATACATAAAAATATATAAAAATTTATTGAAATTCAGTGTTGCAATACAATGTATTTCAATAAATTTCATAATTATTAAATAAGCCGTGAATAGTGAATAGAAATTCATTCCATTTTCTGTTGGCTGCTTATAATCAAATCCATGAAAAATTTTTCAGAACTTGAAAAGCAAATTGATATTAAATTTAAGAATCGTGATTTGCTAATACAGTCAATTGTCCATCGTTCCTATATCAATGAGCATCCTGATTTTGCGCTTGGACATAATGAAAGGTTTGAATTTTTAGGGGATGCAATATTGGAAATTGTTGTAACCGAATATTTATTTTTTAAGTTTCCTCAAACGCCAGAAGGCGATTTAACCAATTGGCGGGCCAGTTTAGTTAATTCTAAAATGTTGGCTCAAGTAGCTAATGAACTTAATCTGGAAAAATATCTTTATCTATCCAAGGGGGAAGCAAAAGACAAAAATTCAAAAGCGCGCCAATATATTGTAGCTAACGCGGTTGAAGCGTTGATCGGCGCAATTTATTTAGATCAGGGCATTCGCGCAGCGAAAAAATTCATTAAAAAATTTATGTTGTCAAAGCTTGAGAATATTTTAGCTAACCAGCTTTATATTGATCCAAAATCTAAATTTCAGGAAAAGGCGCAGGAAGTATATGGCGTTACTCCGCATTATAAAATTTTGTCTGAAGTTGGCCCTGATCATGCCAAGACTTTTGAGGTAGGCCTGTATTTGAACGAGGAGTTAATAGCTAAAGACAAAGGATCTTCCAAACAGGAAGCACAAATTGCGGCGGCCGGAAAAGGGATTAAAGAAAAGAAATGGTGATATTAATTTTATTACATTCCCCACGCAATCATCGGGGAATTATCATTAGGATCCTCTGTTTCATAGACTATCTTAAAAATTTGTCCGTCGCTCCAATATTTGAAAATATATTGATTAGTATTTAACGGATCTTTTGGAGTTTCCGGCATATACACATTTTTAGAATTTTCTAAAGCCTGCTTCATTTCTATCCATCCCTGAGGTGTGGGTTGATTATCAGATGAAATCGGATATTCTAAATTATCATCATAAAATAGATTTAAAGCAATTTGCGTTTGCCGCACATTTCCCTTTCTTTGCGCATCTCTAGCCGCTGGAATAATATCATCCATCTGTTCTGCTGAAATAGTAGCTATTGTCCCAATAATACTTACGGCAATCATTAGCTCTGTTAAGCTAAATCCTTGTTGATTTTTAAATGTTTTTTTTAAAAATTGTTTAACTTTAGTCATATTTTTTTGAATAAAATATTAATAATTATGTAATATATTATATTAGCACAATCTATAATATTTGTCAATATATGAACATCAAAAATTTTTTCAAAACAGCTCTTAATAGCAATGCTTCAGATATTCATTTAGTTGTCGGCCTGCCGCCCGTTTTGCGTATTGACGGAAAATTAGTTAATATTGAAAAGAGCAAAGCAATAACTAATCATGATTTAGAGCAAATGGTTTTTTCAATAATAACTGAAAAGCAAAAACAGAAATTAGTTACTACCCGTGAGCTTGATTTTGGATTTGAATCTGATGACAAATCACGGTTTAGGGTTAATCTGCATTATGAAAAAAATAATATTGGCTTGGTGGCTAGAGTTATCAACGAAAAAATACCGGCTCTAGAAGATATTAATATGCCTGAAATGACTAATGATTTATTAAATTTAAATCAAGGCTTGATTTTAGTAACAGGACCTACCGGCTGTGGCAAGTCAACTACCTTGGCCGCTATGATTAATTATATTAATAATAACCGCAATCGCAGTATTATCACTTTAGAGGATCCGATTGAATATTTATTCCATCCAGTTAAAAGCGTTATTACTCAGCGCCAATTAGGCAGTGATATGCTGTCTTTTGCTAATGGCTTAAAACATGTTTTGCGCCAAGATCCTAATGTTATTATGGTGGGCGAGATGCGCGATCTGGAAACCGTTGCCGCTACTATTACTTTAGCTGAAACTGGACATTTGGTTTTAGCCACTTTGCATACTTATAGCGCGGCGCAGACAATTGATCGCATTATTGATATTTTTCCGCCATATCAGCAAAATCAAATTCGCATGCAATTATCCATGACTTTGGCGGCGGTTATCTCACAAAGATTACTGCTTAAGATAAAAGGCGGCAGAATAGCTGCCCGCGAAATAATGCTTAATAATCCGGCAATTGCTAATTTAATCCGGGAAAACAAAATTACTCAAATCAGAACAGTTATTGAAACTAACGCTAAAAAAGGAATGATTAGTTTAGATCAGGATTTGAAAAAAATGTATAGAGAAAAAATTATTAGCAAAGAAACGGCTCAAGCGCATATGGTAAATCCAGGTCTGTTGGAGAAATTCAGGATCATATAGATTCGCATAACTCGTAACGCATAACGCACAACGTGAATAAAATTCAAAATTAAACGTTATGCGTTACGAATTATGCGATTTGGCTTGACATGTTTTTTAAATAATGTATAATATAAATATAAATTCAGATTATTTATTAACAGGTAAATTATTATGAAAAAGAATATTTTAATGCTTAAATTTACAAGCGGTTAAACTATGTTTTATTTTGCGCATTGAGAACCGCTTAAAGGCGGTTTTTTTAATCGCTGGAAACGCTGAATTATTATGAAGATATAAAAAATTGGAAATTTAAAATTGGAAATTAGACAATAATTTTTAGTTAGCAGTTTCCAATAATGAACTTTAACAATTAAATATTAAGCATAATTATGCCTTGTATGTTGTTTTTTGCAATTTGCAATCATGCAAGGCAGACGCACTTTTAAAATTCGTATGTGCCGCATTTGTAGCGCGGCTTTTTCCGATAGGAAAAATAACATTAAAATCAAAAGTGTGGGAAAATCTCGTTAAGAGTATATGGTGGATGCCTTGACTTAAGAAGACGATGAAGGACGTAGCAGCCTGCGATAAGCCTCGGTTAGGCGGCAAGCAACCTTTGAACCGGGGATTTCCGAATGGGGAAACCTCTCCGATGAACATCGGAGGACCGCTGTCTGAACACATAAGACAGTGAGTGGACTACCCGGCGAACTGAAACATCTTAGTAGCCGGAGGAAAAGAAAACAATCCTTCGCTAAAGCTACGGATTGCAAGCTGATTTTTACAGATTGCAAACCGATGGTTAATAAACTAAAAATATGATTATGCATTTTGTATATATTTTATTATGTTCAGATAAAACTTATTATGTAGGATTAACGTGTAATATAAAAAAAAGATTAAATGAACATAAAGATGAATTAGTTAGATATACGAAGAGTCGATTACCAGTTAAGTTAGTTTGGGTCGGAATTTTTAAGAATATAAAATCAGCCGCAAAATTTGAACAATATCTAAAATCTGGTTCTGGAAATGCATTTTTCAAGAAAAGATTAGCATAATTACGGGACTTGTGTTCCGTAGCTTTAGCGAAGGGACATTCCGTGAGTAGTGGCGAGCGAAAGCGGATCAGCCTAAACCTTATAGACTGCGTTCCGCCCCTTTTTAAGGAGCGGGACAGAAGGATCTGGGTCCATATGTTTATAAGGTGTTGCAAGATAGCTGCATTTATTTCCTAGAAAAATAAGGTGGAGATATAAGTAATAACTTCCCTAGTTGAATCTCGTGGAAACGGGAGCCAGAGAAGGTGACAGCCCTGTAAGGCAAAAGGGGTTATAACTCTACTGCGGCAATTCTTAAGTACGGCGGGACACGTGAAATCCCGTTGGAATCTAGGTCGACTATGACCTAAGGCTAAATACTTCTTAAGATCGATAGTGAACAAGTACCGTGAGGGAAAGGTGAAAAGCATCCCGGTGAGGGAGGTGAAATAGTACCTGAAACCATATACTTACAAAGAGTCGGAGCCGTGCGTAGCACAGAATTTTGAATTAAGAATTTTGAATTTTGAAATAATTTTTAATGACTTAATTTTGAAATATTAATTTTAAGCGATAATAATAATAATTTTAATGTTTGAAAAATTAAATCCGTCAGCTGACGGATAGAATTTATTTCAAAATTCAAAATTCAAAATTCAAAATTCCGCGCTGTGCGCGGTGACGGCGTGCCTATTGAAGAATGAGCCAACGAGTTTATTCTATGCGGCTTGACTAATCTCCGATTGGAGTGGAGTCATAGTGAAAGCGAGGGTTAACTGCCCGAATATCACGTAACACATAACGCATAACGCATAACGAACCTACTCTAAATTTTCGTTACGCATTACGCGTTATGTGTTATGCGAAAAAGTCGTATGGATAAGACCCGAAGCCGGGTGATCTAGCCATGGCCAGGTTGAAATTTTGCGAAAGCAAGATGGAGGACCGAACCCACTAGTTGTGCAACACTAGGGGATGAGCTGTGGTTAGCGGTGAAATTCCAATCGAACTCGGCAATAGCTGGTTCTCCTCGAAATAGCTTTAGGGCTAGCGTTGGATGCTGACTACTGGGGGTAGAGCACTGAATGAGGGCGGGTCTTCGGATACCGTCTTCAACCAAACTCCGAATACCAGTAGGGGGCCTGCAACAAGGTAATTTTTCGTAGCGAAATTTAAAATTTTTAGGCGAAAATTATAAAACGCGAAGAGGCGCATTAAATTAATACGTTGATGAGTGTTTTGTAATTTGCAGCCAAAAATTTTAAATTGCAACAGAAAAGATTGTCTTGTTGCAGGCCTAAAGTCCAGCAGTTAGACTATGGGGGCTAAGCTCCATCAGTCGAAAGGGAAACAGCCCAGACCGCAGATTAAGGTCCCTAAGTTCATGCTAAGTGTTAAAGGTGGTGTCGCGACTGCGACAACTAGGAGGTTGGCTTAGAAGCAGCCACCCTTTAAAGAAAGCGTAATAGCTCACTAGTCAAGTTGTCTCGCGCCGAAAATGTACCGGGGCTAAGCATGATACCGAAATCGCGGGCCGCGCGAAGCGCGGCGGTAGAGGAGTATTTCATGGGCGTTGAAGCCGTACCCGCGAGGGGCGGTAGAGCGCATGGAAGCAAGAATGTTGGCATGAGTAGCAAAAAGGCAGGTGAAAACCCTGCCCACCGAAAGCTCAAGGTTTCCTGGGCAACGTAAATCGTCCCAGGGTTAGTCGGTCCTAAGGCCAGCCGCGTGTAGTGCGCGGGTAGTCGATGGATGAGCTGGTTAATATTCCAGCACTACTATTAAGTTCCGATGGAGGGACGCAGTCTAAAAATTTGAGCGTTTTTATGGTATGAGCGTTGATTGCCTTAAGAAACGATCCAGGCAAATCCGGATCAGCAGTTTCAAGGGGTTGTCAGAAGACAAAGCTTCGGCAGAGTCAATTCAAATAAATAGATTGCCAAGAAAAACTTCTAGGGCTAACTTAATAGTAACCGTACCGCAAACCAACACAGGTGAGCGAGGCGAGAAGCCTAAGGTGTACGAGAGAACCTTTGTTAAGGAACTAGGCAAAATAGCGGCCGTAATTTCGAGATAAGGCCTTCCCGCCTTCGCTTTTTACTGCGTAAAAAGCTACGGCGAGGCAAAACCCGTTTATATTATCGGGCTTTGCCACGCCGTAGCTCAAACGAAATAAAGAGCGAAGGCGGGACGCAGCTAAAGAGCCCGAGTGACTGTTTAACAAAAACACAGCTCCCTGCTAACTCGCAAGAGGATGTATAGGGGGTGACGCCTGGCCAGTGTCCGAACGTTAAGAGGCGGGGTTAGTCCTGTAGCAATGCGGGGCAAAGCTCCAAATTTAAGCGCGGATGAACGCCGGCAATAACTATAATTGTCCTAAGGTTTTGCGGTTTATTTATTAGACCGCAGAAGGACTGGGACAGTTATAGAAAAATTCGTTGCCTAATTATAATGAAAGTTATAATTGTCCTAAAATACTCAGTAAAATGCGTGAAAATCCTCAAAAGATTTTTAGTACTCATTTTGGATATATCAAAATAGTAAAAATCTAAAAATACATGTGGGCAACGCGCAGGATTTAATTATTAATTAAATTCCTCAGAGACTTAATACTGAGGTCCATACAATATGAATATAAACCCTTATTGGATTAGTGGATTTGTTGATGGAGAAGGAACATTTTATGTTGGAATTAACAAAAATTCTACTATGACATCAGGATATCAAGTATTGCCAGAATTCAGAATTGTCCAGCATAAAAGAGATATAAAGGTATTATATGCGTTAAAGACTTATTTTAAATGCGGAGTCGTAAGAGTTAATCATGACGATAGATATGAATTAAGAATAAGATCAATAAAGCATATAAATGAAGTTGTAATTCCTCATTTTAACAAATATTCACTATTAACCCAGAAAAAATTTAATTTTATTAAATTTAAAAAAATAATAAATTTAATAAATAAGAATAAACACATTACTATAAACGGTTTAATAAAAATAATTGACATTGCCTGCCAAATGAATAGAAAAGACAAAAAAAAGGCAATAGAAATTAAAAAATTCTTATTAGGACAAGATAAAGTCCATGCTTGATAGAAATATCAAGAAGGTCCAGAGCGAAATTCCTTGTCGGGTAACTTCCGACCTGCACGAATGGCGTAACAACTTGGGTACTGTCTCAACAAAGGACTCGGCGAAATTGCAAGACGAGTAAAGATGCTCGTTAATCATAGTTGGACGAAAAGACCCCGTGAAGCTTTACTACAGCTTGGCATTGAATTATGACTATGCATGTTCAGAATAGGTGGGAGGCTGTGCGTAACACAGAATTTTGAATTACGTCCCGCAATTCTGCGGGATTAAAATAATTTTTAATGATTTAATCTTTAATGTTAAAATTAAGCGGTAATAGCAATAATTTTAATGTTTAAAAAATTAAATCCGTCAGCTGACGGATAGAGTTTATTCCAAAATTCAAAATTCAAAATTCCGCGTTGCGCGCGGTCATCAGTGAGATACCACCCTTGTATATTTGTGATTCTAACCCTTGACCTTGAATCAGGCCAGGGAACAGTGCCTGGTGGGTAGTTTGTCTGGGGCGGATGCCTCCCAAAAAATAACGGAGGCGTTTACAAAGGTTGGCTATCCCGGGATGGAAATCCGGGAAATAGTGTAAAGGCACAAGCCAGCTTTACTGCAAGACCTACAAGTCAAGCAGTTGCGAAAGCAGAACTTAGTGATCCGACCGTGCGATATAGGACGGCGGAAGCTCATCGGATAAAAGCTACTCCGGGGATAACAGGCTAGTCACGCCCAAGCGTCCACAGCGACGGCGTGGTTCGGCACCTCGATGTCGGCTCGTCACATCCTGGGGGTGAAGAAGCTCCCAAGGGTTGGGCTGTTCGCCCATTAAAGTGGCACGCGAGCTGGGTTCAGACCGTCAAGTAATTGAAGATTTATGATTTTAGATTTATGATTTCTTCGATTTTTTGACACTCTGAGCCCTTAAAGACAATTACGGCGGCGTACAATAGTTATATTGTATGAGAAGCTAACTTATATCGGTAAAATCCTACTGGGACAATACCGAGGGAAATTTTTGTTGTAAATTAGATATGGGTAAGGGCTCTGTTTTACAAGTAAAATTTTTAGATCCTGGAAAGACGTCGTCAGGAATCTATGATTTTATGAGTAAATTAAATCCCTGGCCTAGCGATGGCCGTCCTCCTGCGAGGGGATTAAACACCAAAGGTCTAAGCGGACTCTCTCGAGTTACAGACTATAGAAAATTTATAGTTTGTAACTCGAGACTCATATCTAATTTACGACGAATGCCCGTAGAGACTAAACGTTAGCCTCCTTAAATAAATAAGGATGAAGTTATAGTCCATGCACTTGGTAACAAGTGAATAACATGCGTAAGACAGGTCGGTCTCCTATCCACTATGATCGTGAAAACTTGAGGAATCCCTTTCCTAGTACGAGAGGACCGGAAAGGACAAAGCTCTAGTGCACCAGCTGTTCCACCAGGGGCATTGCTGGGTAGCTACCTTTGGTTTGGATAAGCGCTGAAAGCATCTAAGCGCGAAGCCGTTTCCAAGATTAGGTTTTATAGGCTCCCGGGAGACTACCGGGTTGATAGGCTCTAGGTGTAATCCCCGTAAGGGGTTCACCCCGTTAGATAATTTATCTAACGGGGTAAAGCCGAGGAGTACTAATAAGCCATTTGATTTTCCCACATTTTTGATTTGAAGATGACACAAATTACAAATTCGTAGTTATTGTTATTAAGTGTTCAAGAGATTTTTTATTGTGGTCTGATATTGAAAGAGTGCCTATAAGGGTTTTTGTCAGATCAGCGCTATGGTTTTAGCATGCCGTATTCGTGCGCTATAAGTCTTTGCCAAATGCGCGCCGCTAAAACTCTTGCTCTCTTGAACACTTTTCACATTTTTAAAAATATCATTGTTTTGGCTCGCTTCGCCATAGTTACAGCGGGGCGGGCGGTTCCAGCTTCGCTTTTCAGGGGGGGAGATAAATTTTTGAGACATACCTGATTTTATTTTCATCCCGTTAAATTTATTTGATGTTTAGCATTTCCGGCGCTTTTAGCGGTGAGGCCATACCTGTTCCCATCTCGAACACAGAAGTCAAGCTCATCAGCGCCGATGGTACTCGGGGATTACCCTTGGAAGAGTAGGCCAGTGCCGGGAATATTAAACATCAAAATTTAACGAGATAGGCTTAAAAATTTAAACCCTTCAGCGCCGACCGCGTCTATCTGTTGCTACAGATATTCGCGTTGGTGATTAGTATGGGAAAGCAGGCAAGCGCTAGAGCAATGGTGTTTTTTTATTTGTAAAAATTGTCTTGTTAAAATAAAATCCGATTTTTTATTTTATCCAGTAGCGCAAATTTGTGGATAACTTATAAGTTGCAGTAAATTTTATGACATTATTATATTTAATAATTTGCTAAAATTAAATAAAATATAGTATTTAATAAAATTACGCAGAAAAATATTTGACAAATATTATAATTAATATATAATTATATTATGGATATTACTATTTTCAAAAAACTCGGCTTATCTGATAAAGAAATAAAAATTTATTTAACGATTTTGAAATATGGCGCTATTTCAGTTAGAAATTTAGCGGAGCTTGCGGGTTTAAACAGAGGTACAACTTATGGCGTATTAAAAAATTTACAGCAAAAAGGGCTTATAAGCTATTATCACCAAGAGACTAAACAAAAATTTGTGGCTGAAGAGCCGGAAAAACTATTAAAATTATTAAAAGACAGGGAAAACGAATTAAAAAGAACCAAGGACAAATTAAAAAAAATTATTCCTCAACTAAAATCCGCTCAATATAAGGGCGGCAGCAAGCCGACTACAAAATTTTATGAAGGCAAAAAAGGCGTTAAAATAATTTTAGAAGATATTTTAATCTCAGTAAGCGCAAGCCATAATAAGGAATATTATATTTATTCCGCAACTGAAGCCAGCGATGATTTAAATAGCGCGTATCCTGATTTTACAAAAAATAGAATTAAAAAAGGAATTTGCGTAAAGGCAATTTCTTTAGCAAAGGGCGGCGGGATCAGCGGCTTAGATGAGCGCAGATGGATAGGCGCTAATGATAAGTCAGCCACGTTTATTAACATATACGCTGATAAATGCGCTTTTATTTCAAGAGATAGCCGCAACAATCCTGTTGGCGTAATTATTGAAAATGCAATGATTTATGAAACACAGAAAATTATATTTTTACAGCTGTGGAAATTATTAAAAGGAGTAAGGAGTCCCGAAACTCGCAAAGCGAGTTCAGGATCCCGACTCATACATCGGGATAAGAAGTAAGAATATTTATTTTTATTATTCTTAATTCATATTTTTTATGTGCGGCATTATTGGTTATTTAGGAAAAAATAACGCTCTACCGATTTTAATAGACGGATTAAAGCGCTTGGAATACAGAGGATATGACTCCTCGGGCTTTGCTATTCAGCATAATAATAAAATTACCGCGATTAAAGCTATTGGCAAAATTAAAGAACTGGAAAATAAGCTAATTAATAAAACAATTAAAGGCAGGGTGGGCGTTGCGCATACGCGCTGGGCAACGCACGGCAAGCCGTCTGAAGCCAATGCTCATCCACATACGGATTGCAAGGGCGATATTTGGCTGGTTCATAATGGCATTATTGAAAATTACCAAGTTTTAAAAAAACAACTAGAAGCGCGCGGCCATATATTTAAATCAGAAACTGATACTGAAGTAATAGCGCATTTAATTGAAGATTTATATAATGGCAATTTAGTAAAAACCTTGCAAAAGGTTTTAAAATTATTAAAGGGGGCTTATGGTTTAGTTGTTTTTCACGCTCGGGAACCTGATAAAATAATAGCCGCCAGATACGGCAGTCCCCTATTAATTGGCTTAGGCGATGATGAAATTATTGTTGCCTCTGATGTGTCTGCTATAATTCGTTGGACAAAGCAAGTAATTTATTTGGATGATATGGAAATAGCGGAAATTAATGGTAATGGATTTAAAATTTTTAATTCTGAATTGCAAGAGATAAATAAAATTGCGCAAAAAATCAAATGGGGCGCAGAGCAAGCTGAAAAGCAAGGATTTCCTTATTTTATGCTAAAAGAAATTTTTGAACAGCCGGAAGCTGTTATTAATAGTACGCGCGGCCGATTTATTGATAGCGATGGAAAAGCAAAGTTTGGGGGATTGGAAAATATAGTTAATAAAATACATCAGATTAAAAAATTAATTATAGTATCATGCGGCACATCTTTTTACGCGGGCCTTATTGCCAAAAATATATTTGAAGAGTATGCGGAAATGCCGGTTCAAGTTGATTATGCCAGTGAATTCCGTTATCGCAAAACTATTTTAGACAATAAAACAGCTATCATAGCATTAAGCCAATCAGGCGAAACAGCCGATACTTTGGCGGCAGTCAAGGAAGCGAAAGAAAGAGGCGCATTAACTTTAGGCATTGTTAATGTTGTTGGTTCGTCTATCGCGCGTGAAACAGACGCAGGAGTATATAATCATATCGGACCGGAGATTTCCGTTGCCTCAACCAAATCCTTTACTTCACAGCTTGCAATTATGGCCTTGTTGACAGTATTTTTTGGCAGGCAAAAAAATATGTCATTAGTGATGGGCAAGCGTATTATTGATGAACTGCAGGCATTGCCAGATAAAATACAAAAAATATTAAAATTAAATAATGAAATTAAGAACATAGCAAACAAATATTATAAAATTAATAATTTTGCGTATTTAGGCAGAAAGTATAATTTGCCTGTTTCATTAGAAGGAGCTTTAAAATTAAAAGAGATTTCTTACATCCATGCCGAGGGCTTTCCCGCCGGGGAAATGAAACACGGTTCCATTGCCTTGATTGATAAAAATTTTCCCAGCGTGTTTATTGCTCCTCGTGATAGTGTTTATGAAAAAAATTTAAACAATATGGAGGAAATTAAATCTAGAGGAGGCAGGATCATCGCTGTTGCAACACAGGGAGATAATCAAATCAAAACTGTTGCGGACGATGTTATCTATATTCCCAAAACATTGGAAATGCTAACGCCAATTTTGTCTGTTATCCCATTGCAATTATTTGCTTACCATATGGCAGTGTTAAACGGACGTGATGCGGACAAGCCAAGGAATTTGGCAAAATCGGTTACAGTGGAATAAACGCGTAATTTCCCAACGATTCCAGAGAGATGTCAGTATCCCGATTTAGGTGTCGGGACATAACGCGTAACGCGCAACATGGAATATAAGAAAATATATAAAAAATATGAAAAAAATAATTGTTTTAGCCGCGGGGCAAGGAACGCGCATGAACGCTGAATTGCCAAAAATATTAATGCCTTTAGCCGGCAAGCCAATGATTGAATATTTAATCCAATCAATTATTAAATCAGGAGCTGACAATCAGCCGATTGTTGTTGTTTCGCCCGACAATAAAGATGTTATTAAAAATGCTTTAAAAAACTATAATTGCCAATACGCAATTCAGAAAAGGCAATTAGGCACTGGGCATGCTATGATGTGCGCAAAAAAATATATTAATAAAGAAGCAAGCAATATTATTTGTTTTTACGGGGATCATCCGTTTGTGAAAGCAGAAACAATTAAAAGATTGTCTAAAAGCTATTGCGGTATTATTACTATTGCGACAACCATTGTCTCTAATTTTAATGATTGGAAAAAGAATTTTTATCATTGGGGCAGAATTTTAAGATACAAAGGACAAATAGAAGCAATCATTGAATTTAAAGATGCGACGAATGAAGTTAAAAAAATTAAAGAAGTTAATCCCGGTTTCTATTGCTTTAACAGAAAATGGCTTTGGAGCAATATTGAAAAGCTGAATAATAACAATGCTCAAAAAGAATATTATTTGACTGATTTGATTAATTTAGCGTTTAAGCAAGAGCAGGCGATTAATTCTATTTTAATAAATTCAGAGGAAGCGATTGGAATTAATAATAAGGAAGAGCTGTTAACGGCGGAAAAAATAATAGCAGAAGCAAAACATAAAAAAATAATTTAAAATAACCGCCAATTATAAATTTCCAAAATTTATGCAACAAATAACTGATCTACACATCCATTCTAAACACTCGCGGGCATGTTCACCGCAATTGACTTTGGAAAATATTGATAAAACCTGCAGAACAAAAGGCGTGGATATTATCGCAACAGGGGATTTTACATATCCGGATTGGTTTTCTGGTATAAAAAATGATTTAGAAGAAATTTCTGGAAAGCGAGATTCGCGAATTTCGCCTTCTGGATTATATAAATTAAAATCCGCTCAGGACGACAAAGTTAAATTTTTACTTTCTACCGAATTGTCCTTGATATACAAAAAAGGCGATAAAGTCAGGCGAATACATATTATGGCGCATGCGCCCAACATTAAAGCCGTTGCGGAATTAAATAAATTTTTGGATAAAAAATATAATATTAGATCTGACGGCAGACCGATTTTAGGAATGAGAGCTGAAGAGCTGGTAAAATTATGTTTGTCAATTCATCCTAAATTTTTAATTTACCCCGCGCATATTTGGACGCCTTGGTTTGCCGTGTTCGGCTCAAAATCCGGCTTTGACTCTATGGAAGAATGCTTTGGAAATTGGACAAAAGATATTTACGCTTATGAAACCGGCCTATCTTCTGACCCTGAAATGAATTGGCGGCTGTCAGCATTGGACGGGTTAACTGTATTGTCCAATTCTGACGCGCATAGCTTGCCGAATATTGGCAGAGAGGCAAATGTTTTTGATTTGGAGGAAATTAGTTATGATGAAATATATCAAGCTATTAAAGACAAAAATTCTAAAAAAATTAAATATACAATTGAGTTTTATCCTGAAGAAGGCATGTATCATTATGACGGCCATCGCGCTTGCGGAGTTTGTTTGACGCCGGAAGAAACAAAAAGACATAAAGGGATTTGCCCGGTTTGTAAAAAGCCGCTTACTGTTGGCGTTATGTACCGTATTGATGAGTTAGCGGATCGTCCAATTGGGTTTCAACTCAAAGGCGCTCCGGGATTTAAAAAATTAGTTGAGCTGGATAAAATTATTGCCGAAGCCCTTAACATTAAGTCCCGCAATTCAAAAGCCGTGCAAATAGAATATAATAATTTAATAAAGCAATTTGGAAATGAATTAAAAATTTTGATGGATATTGATTTGGCTGAATTAAAAGAAGCAACTTTACCTGAAATCGCGGAAGGAGTTAAGAGGGTCCGCGAAGGCAAGTTGATAATTAAACCTGGGTTTGACGGGCAGTATGGAACTGTAAAAATTTTTCAAGAGGATGAGAAAAAAAATAATCAGCAAAGTTTGTTTTAAGACGATTTGATTTTTTATTATTTTTTTAACCTCTAATATTCAAACAACAAATAATTACAAAAACAGGGCTTGCAAGCTCTGCTTTCTTATGCTGATAATTATTGCGCGCCTCTATCTTCTAAACTTATCTCTATCGTTTCCGCGGCTAAACCGATCCCTATAACCGCCTCTATTATTGCCATGTCCGCCAGACCCGGGAGAGTATCTATTATACCCTCCGCCATTATTAAACCGCGGGCTGGCAAACCCTTGGCTTTTGCCTTTTTCATCTTTCCATAATTTCTCATTTTCAGGCAGCCCTTTCATAGTTAAATTAACTCTGCCTTTCTCATCAATTTCTTTTACTTTAACGGTTACGATGTCGCCGATATTTATAAAATCGCCCGGCTTTTCAACGCGATAAGGCGCTAACTCGCTAACATGAACCATGCCGTCGCGTCCCGCAACTAATTCCACAAAAGCGCCAAAGTCCATTAAGCGGACAACTTTGCCGGTAAAAATTTCACCGACTTTAAACTCGCGCACTATATCCTTAATCCATTTTACGGCTTCCTCGCATTTTCCAGCTTCTGTCCCGCAGACACACACTAATCCATCGTCGTCAATGTCAATTGAAACTCCGGTCACGGCGATTATTTCATTAATAATTTTGCCTCCCGGTCCAATAACTTCTCTTATCTTTTCAGTGTCAATAGTAAAACTGGTAATGCGCGGAGCGTAAGGAGAAAGGTCGGATCGCGGTTCGCTGATTGCTCTATCCATTGATTCAAGAATTTCCAATCTGGCTTTAAGCCCCTGAGTTAAGATTTTTTCAATTATTTCATCGGTTACGCCGCTAGTTTTAGTATCCATCTGTATGGCGGTAATGCCGTCTTTTGTGCCGGCAATTTTAAAGTCCATTCCGCCTTTGCCGTCTTCTAAGTCTTGGATATCGGTTAAAACTTCCCATTGGCTCATATCTTCATTTGAAGCCAGCCCCATGGCAATCCCTGCCACGGCTTTTTTAATCGGCACGCCTGCATCCATTAAAGCCAAGCTTGATCCGCAGGTTGAAGCCATTGACGAAGATCCGTTTGACCCAAGGGTTTCGCTTACAACGCGAATGGTGTATGGAAAATTCTCTTTTGAAGGCATAACCGGCTCTAAAGCTTTTTCAGCCAAAGCTCCATGCCCAATATCCCGCCTGCCGGGTCCGCGCATAAATTTAACTTCGCCTACTGAAAAAGGAGGAAAATTATAATGATGCATAAATCTTTTTGTGCCTGTCCCTTCTATTCCTTCCAGCAACTGTTCCACGCCCGGAGGCCCTAAAGTTATAATAGACATAACCTGGGTTTCGCCGCGAGAGAAAAGGCCGGAACCATGGTTTCTCGGCAAAATGCTTGCTTCAGCGGTGAGCCGCCTTATTTCATCTAGTTTTCTTCCGTCAACTCTTTGCTTTTTTTCTAAAATAGCTTCTGTTACCTCTGATTCAACAGCCGCTTCAACTAAATGTTTTATGGCTTGCTCGCGACGGTCTTTGCCAATCCCTTGTTCAAATAAATATTTGTCCAAACCTTGTTTAATTTCCGAAACAGCCGCTTTTCTTTCGCCTTTTGTATAATACGACTTGTCAAAAAGAATTTCTTTAACATTTTCATCAAGCCATTTCTTGGCAACTTCAAAAATTCTTTCTTTTTCTTTTCGCGATTCAATTTCATCTTGGCTTAATAGTTCTTTCTTTTCTTTTTGTTTAGCCAATTTTAAACTGTCTTGCATCTGCTTGATTAATATTATCGGCGCTTGCAATTCTTTTTGCCCCGCCATAATGGCTTTAAAAATCTCTTCTTCTTTAACCTCGCTTGCTCCGGCTTCAATCATAATGGTTTTTTCAGCGGTTCCCGCGACAATAATATCAAAATCGCTTTGTTCTCTTTCCTGATAAGTTGGATTAAACACAAGTTCGTTATTCACTCGCCCAACTCTAATCCCGCTAATCGGACCTGCCCAGTCCACGCCTGATATTGAAAGCGCCGCGGAAGCCGCGACTAACGCCACAATGTCATGATCGTTTTTTCCGTCAGCGGACAAAATAGTAAGAATTACCTGCACATCCTTTCTTGATTCTTCTGAAAACAGCGGCCTAATTGAGCGGTCAATCATTCTGCCTGACAATATGGCCTCGTCAGTAGGCCTGCCTTCCCGCTTTATCCAACGAGAACCCTTGATAATTCCTGCGGCGTAAAGCCGCTCTTCAAAATCAACCATTAGCGGAAAATAATCAATATCCCGCTCTTCTTTGGATTCAACCACGGTAGCCAAAACAACCGTTTCTCCATACTGAACGGTTACGGCCGCATTGGCCTGTTTGGCAACTTTGCCTGTTTTAATAGTGAGCGTGCGGCCAAGCCACTCGATTGTAAACACTTGATCATTCATCATAATAGTTATAAAGTTATAAAGTTGAAAAATTTTTATTTATAGGAACGCGCCATGGCGCGTTCCTATAAATAAAAAATATAATTTAAAACTTTTAACTTTTTACTTCATCGCTTGGCCAACAAACTTCAGAACTATGGGAGAAACCCACAGCGCTATTTGTCTGATGGACAAGCTATTAATTAATATAATTTATCTTATTTCCGTTTACTTTACCGCAAAAATTTTCTATTCTCGCTTAAATCAATAAAATCATCTGATTCTTCAATTAATTTACCTGACGCAGTTTGATGAAATGCCATTACTTCCACCAAGCATCCTTTGGTATTCTGCAAATAACTAACTAATGGAATATAATCGCCATCTCCTGTTACTAAAACGATTACATCTAATTTCTCAGCCATTTTTATGGCGTCAACAGTAATGCCAACATCCCAGTCAGCTTTCTTTGCTCCGCCGGCAAAAATTTGCAGGTCTTTCATTTTGACTTCAAATCCCTGCTTGCTTAATGCTTCAAAAAAAGGAGCTTCTTCTTCAGTCTCTGTTTTAATAGCGTATGCTATAGCGCGAATTAATTTTCTTCCAGCCACCGCCTCTTTTAATATTTCTTTAAAATCAACCCTTTTTTTATATAAATTTTTTGCCGAATGGTACATATTTGAAACATCCACAAATATGCCGACTCGTTGTTCTTTATGTTTAATCATATTAATATAATGCGAATCCGCGATCCGCTCCGCCAGCTGGCGGGCTGGCGGATTACGGCATTCGCATTATAACTATTTTTTAACTTCCTCAACACTTTCATCTTCCTCAATTTTTACCTCCTGTTTAGCTAATGTTTCTTGCTCTAAACGCCTTTTTTCATCTTCCTCCTTAATCATCTTTTGAGCTATTTTTAATTTTAATTTTTTAGCTAAATCCTGAAAAGCTTTTTCATCTTCTATTTGCAAATATTTAAGCAGGCTTCGCCGTTCCCCCACTTTTTTAAGCAAACCGCGGCGGGAAGAATGGTCATGTTTATGCTGTTTTAAATGGCCAGTCAGCTGTTTAATCTCTTCAGTCAGAATAGCAATCTGCACAGGGGTAGATCCTGTATCAGTATTATGGGTCTTAAATTTGTTAATAATTCTTTGTTTGGTTTTTTTGTCTAACATAATTTTGTCCCAGGCCGAGATAAAGGCGACAATTCTTTATCCAAGCAAAGGTATTAATTAGACTTATCGCGTAATTAGTTTTGTAACGACCCCAGTTATCCAACGGGGTAAAAATTTTTAAATTTTGAGTTATAATTTTTCAAACAATTTTTGAGGTTTAGCCTAAGCTAAGCTGAAAAAATTTTTGGAAAATTTGACCAATCCGCCAGCTGGCGGAGCAGTAAAAAATAATTACGCGACAAGTCTAGTATATTTATTAATTTCTTTAGCGATAGAAGCAACTCAATAGACCTGTTGCTTAAATGGCTTATTTCATAATTCACGAAAATTAATAGCAGTAATAAAAAAATTAAATTTACCATTAAACCTATTGCATAATTAATTACGCGACAGGTCCATCAACTAATGCAATTGACTATATAAACATAGCATGGATTGAAAAAAAGCGCAAGATGTTGTAAAATATAATAAAATATGATTAAAAACATTTTAACAATTAATTCATCCCAGGCAAAAAATCAGCCACTAATTAATCTTTTTAAAGAGCTAAAACAAAAAGGTTGCGTTTTTTATCTGCTTTCATCATCTGCTAATTTATATAATCAATTTAAACAAAAAAGCTGGTCTGCTAAAAAAATATATCTTGGGCCAAATTTGAATAATAGCTTTAGCTCACCGCTGTTTATAATTTTACTGCCAATATTGCTTTTAGCATACTTTGCGTATTTGGCGTATTTCACATCATCCGCAAAAATAACCGCTATAATCTGTTTAAACTGGAATGAAAAAATAATTATTACGCCAATCGCAAAAATTTTAGGGCTAAAAATTATCTGGCTGGAACCTCCTAATGTTAATTATAAAACTAAAAACAAACTATTTCGGCAGCTTTATAAATTTAACTCTAAATGGGCGGCCATAATAACTTTTACCGGTTTAACTAAAATACAGCTTGAAAAAATAGGCCTGAACAAAAATAATATTAAAATTATTAACATGGGCATTCAGTTAAACCAATATGAGCGCCAAGATAACATTTTTAATAAGTTGGCCCAAGCTGATCAAGATAATTTTCGCCGCAAATATTTTACTGTTGGCACGGTCGCAAATTTAAATTATCAACAAAATATTGAAACTCTATTCAGGGCTGTTAAAATTTGTCTAACAATTATTCCTAATTTTCAGCTAATTGTTATTGGCGATGGAGTTGAAAGAAAAAACTTAAGCTGGTTAGCGAAAAAAATGGGAATTGACAATCTGGTTTGGTTTGTTGGCGAACAAATATATTTACGAAAATGGCTGGATAGTTTTGATATTTTTGTTGTTACAAGCGAAACGCCAAGTTTATCCGATTTTAATATTTGCCTTCGCGCTATGGCAGCCGGCTTGCCAATAATTGGACCGAATAATTTAGGGCTTGAAGATATTGTGCGGGAAAATAAAACTGGTTTTTTAATTCAACAAAACAATAATGAAGCATTGGCGCAACAAATCATTAGATTGCAACAAAACAAAAATCTGCGCCTTAAATTAGGTAAAAATACCAAGGAAAGGGTTGACAAATATTTTAGGATAGATAATATGGTTGAAAAATTTGAAAAAATATTAATGTAGATTTAATTTCAAATATCAAAATCCAAATTATTTCAAATCATCCGCCAGCTGGCGGATTGACATTTGATATTAAAATGTTCTGCTATATGATACAATACCAAATAATCTACGAAAACAGTAATTTTTTAGTAATTAACAAACCGGCCGGCTTATTGGTTCATGGCGCTGATCATATTAAAGAGCCGACCTTGGTTGATCAATTATTAAAACAATATCCAAAACTGGCAAAAATCGGCGAAGATCCTTGCCGGCCCGGAATAATGCATCGCTTGGACAAACAAGTTTCAGGGCTTATGGTAATTGCTAAAACGCAAAATGCTTTTGATCATCTTAAAAAACAATTTCAAACCAGAACCATTACTAAAATTTACACTGCTTTGGTTTATGGTAAAATAGAAAAAGACGAGGATGAAATAAATTTTCCAATCCAAAGAAGCAGCAAGGGCCATAAAATGGCCGCCTTGCCATTCACCACTAAAGGCAAATTTACTCAAGAAGGCAGGCAAGCTATCACTGAATTTCAAATTTTGCAAAAATTCATCAATTACACCCTGCTAAAAGTAAAAATCAAAACAGGCCGCACTCACCAAATCAGAGTTCATATGTCAGCTTACGGACATCCGATTGCCGGCGATGACTTATATAGCACCAAAAAAACACGCGAAAAAAATCGTAAAATAAAATTAAATAAAATTTTTTTAGCGGCAACGGAATTATCATTTACAGACTTGGGCGGTGAGCGAAAACAATTTATAATAGAACTGCCTGAAGAATTAAACAAATTTTTAAAGCAAATAAAATAATTTTATGATTATTACAATTAACGGAGCCGCTGGTTCTGGAAAATCAACAATTGCCAAAATGTTAGCTGAAAAATTAGGCTGGCCGCGTTATTGTATCGGCGGCATAAGACGGCAAAGAGCGAAAGAAAAGGGCATGACTTTAGCCGAATACAACAAGCTTGGCGAAACCGATTTTGCAACTGACAGCGAGTTTGACCAATATCAAAAAAAATTGGGTAAAACAAAAAACAATTTTATAATAGAAGGTAGAACATCATGGCATTTCATACCTCATTCTATAAAAATTTATTTTGAAGCGGATGAACGAGAAAGAGCGCAAAGAGTTTTTAATGAATTAAAAAAAAGCAATAAAAGAAACGAAGACAAAGGATTAAAAACGCTTAATGATGTTTTAATTAGCCATCGCCGGCGCAAACAAAGCGATATTAAGCGTTACAAAAAATATTATAATATTGATGTATATAACAAAAATCATTATGACTATGTGATTGACACAACCAATCTAAACAAAAAACAGGTTTTTGTTAAAGTATATAAATATATTAAATCCCGGCTTAACCAGGTTGACAAATTATAAATTTTATTATAACATTTTGATATAAAATAATTTAACGTTTATTTAAAATAGAACAGCTTTGTTCTATTTTTATATACATGGACTGCCGCTAAATGCGCTTTTGAAATAAATTTTTCAGATTTTATGGAAAATATAGCCAAATCGGATATTCAACGGCAACCCCATATAAATATATGGTTGAAAAACAAGCTAAAAAAGAAGGCGAAAAACAGAAAAAAACAACTAAACCAGACACAAAAAAAGCCATTCCTAATATTAAACCGGGAATGACTATTAAGGTTTATCAAAAAATTAAAGAGCTTAACCCCAAAGGAGAGGAAAAAGAAAGAATACAATATTTTGAAGGCATGGTTATCTCCAAAAAACACGGCAAGGAGACAGGCGGCACAATTACGATTAGAAAAATTTCTGACGGCATAGGCGTAGAAAAAATTTTCCCTTTAAACCTGCCGACTATCACAAAAATTGAAGTGAAAAAACAAGCAAAAGTCAGAAGAGCCAAATTATATTTCTTAAAACGAGGTTATAAAAAAAGATTAAAAGAAAAAAAAGCTGTTTAGAGACTGTCGCCGAACACCGCTTTGAGGAGAAATTTTCAAATTTTATGGAAATTTTTTCTAAAAAATTTTTGCTTATGTGCTAATATAGGCCAAAATTTTTTAGGAAAAATTTACTAAAATTTGGGGATTTATGCCGAAGCGGTGTTCGGCGACAGTCCCGTTTAAGGCCCTTGTGGTGGAATTGGTATACACGGCAGGTTGAGGGCCTGTGGCAGTAATGCCATGCGGGTTCAAATCCCGCCAAGGGCACATTCAGGACGCATAGCTCAGTTGGCTAGAGCACTTCGTTTACACCGAAGGGGTCCTAGGTTCGAGTCCTAGTGCGTCCACAATAAAATCAACTTGATGTTTAAGGTTCGCCCCGCTATCCAGCGGGGCGCCCAGTCGGATGACTGGGCGAGTCCTAGTGCGTCCACAATAAAATCAACTTGATGTTTAAGGTTCGCCCCGCTATCCAGCGGGGCGCCCAGTCGGATGACTGGGCGAGTCCTAGTGCGTCCACACGCAAATATATAATAAAAGCGAAATTTGCAAATCTCGCTTGCGTGCGAAAAAGTAATCCCGCATATTACGAGGTAATGATGCGGAGTGAAACCTACATCGTCCGCCAAATCAAATTTACCGTCTTTTTTGCCTAACCGCAAAATTTTTTATTTTAACATAAATAAATTTAAGGCCCAAAAATAATACAACTTTTAAAGCTTAAGCGGTCATCATATTAATTTCTGCAATCGATTTAATTGATCTTCCATTGCTTTTTCCCCGGCTAAAATAATATTTTTGCCGTCTAAAAATTTGTCCCAATATATATTGCCTTGCAATTCTGGAACTATAATCGCATCGGCATTTCGGCAGCTATAATCAGCCAAGCGGCAACGCAAAATATTCAAAGAATTATTGGCTACTTTAAAAAATCCTATTCTACTATTTCGGCTATTCTGTCCGTTGCGAAAATAATGAGCTTCCGCATTAACCGCAATAACAAAACCAGCTCCCATATCTTGAACGGTTTTTACGGGAACAGGCAAGGATAATCCGCCATCGGCCAATAATCTATTTCTATAAATCACTGGTTTAAAAACCAAAGGGAAAGAAATGCTAGCTCTAATTGCCTGCGCCACTTCGCCTTTATTAAGATAGACTGTTTCACTGGTCTTAATGTCAGTGGCTATGGCGGTAAAAGGAATTTTTAAATCTTGAAATAACATCTTATCAATCTGGGCTTCAAAAAAATATTTAATCTTTTCTCCGCCAAGCAACCCTGCGCGCATCGCTGGATCCAATAAAGAAAAAACCTGCCGCCAATTAGTAGAAAGCGCAATTTTTTCCACCTTGCCTATATCGCCAAAAGCCGCGTAAAGCCCGCCAATTAAAGCGCCGATGCTTGAACCCGCTATAAAATCTATCGGGATATTATTTTTCTCTAAAACTTTAATAACGCCAATATGCGCCAATCCTTTAGCGCCGCCGCTGCTTAAAGCCAAGCCAATTTTTTGTTGTTTTGTGTTTGCCATAACTCAAATTATTAAATTTTTATATTCACCCCGTTAGAAAAAAGCCGTTGACCCATTAGATAATTCGTCATATCTAATGGGGTTCACTTCATCCCCTTCTTTCAACTCATAACTCCCTTTAATAACAATTTCTTCGCCTTCAATTAATCCTTCAACAACTTTCACTTCATCGTCATTAATATTTTCTGTTTTAATCCCCTCATCTTTTAACGCGTCTAATATTCCTAAATGCGCGAAAGTTTTAGCTCCGCCGCCGCCAAGTGATAAGGCGATTAGCGGCCTTTTTTTATTTTGTCCAGACATACTATTTTTAATTTTATAAACACTGAAATAATTAAAAAAATTTTAGGAAAATTTACCGATCCGCTCCGCCAGCTGGCGGACTGGCAAAGCAGTAAAAAAATATTGCGCGGAGTGTCTATTAAAACAAAACCGTAATAATTTGGCTTGATACTTTTTCCGAATCAATCTTTTTATTTAAAAATGAATATTCCAAAAGCAATCCGTCCATCATGCTAGTTAGCAGAGAAGTTACTAAGCGACTGTCAATTTTTTGCCTTATTTTTTTTCTAGCAATTAATTCCTTAATCAAAGGTTGGATTAAATCAGCAGTCTGTTCTCTCAGTTGGATAATATATTTCTTTATTTGAGGATCAACCGGAGATAATTTTAATAATAACGCTTTCATAAGATTCTTTTCCTTTAAGCCAAAATCTAAATAATTTTTAATAAGTTTGCGCAATTTTTTGTCAACAGTTTTTTTATTAAACGCATTGGCGACAGATGAACTTAAGTCGCTAAAAACCTCGTCAAGCACTTTTTTGTAAATTTCTGTTTTACCGGTAAAATGGTAATAAAGGGCGGCTTTAGTGATATTAAGTTTTTTAGCAATATCATTCATAGAAACGCCTAAATAGCTATACTCTGAAAAAAGT
>JAYEOU010000021.1:0-5043 GCA_034723335.1 Patescibacteria group bacterium | reverse complement strand
TCAACTATCACATCTCTTTTGCTTCTCCCTAAATAAAAAATATTTGTTAAATCATCATTTTCCTTACACCAATTTTTACAGCTATTAAACCAAGGGCATAATTTACATACTCCGGAATTAGCCGGCAAATTCTGTTTTTTATTATTAATCAAAGCATCTACTTCTTCTTTTAACTCTTCATAATACTCCCACCAGGACCGCGGAGTTTTAGGGCCAATTTGCCCATCCAAGCTATACTCAATCTTATTTTCTTCTATATCAATAATCAGTCCTTTGTTCTCTTTGGCAAAGCCCAGCTGTTTTAATAATTCAACATAAAAACATAGCTGAGTCGCGTAATGTTTTTTGGGCTTGCCCTCGTTATCCTCGTCTACGCCTTCATATCCTCTGCCTGCTTTAATATCAATCGGAATATAATTGTTGTCAGGCAGTCTTTTTAATAAATCAGGAATGCCGACTAGATTGCCGTGTTTTAACACGCCTTGATAAATTAATTCTTTACCCTCTTTCATTGCTTTAATAGAGGGCTCAAACCTGTCTTTAAAATCAATTTTACTTAAATCAGTAAACTCGCCTAATTTGCTAACCACTGTTTCCTCATGCTGTACGCCCCTGTCCCAAAGCAATTGCACAAACGGATTGGTTTCTTTAATCTTTTCTTCTTGCGGACCGTAAATATCCCGCCAAACACGGTGCGGGCATTGGATGTAGTTGTATAATTTGGAGGCTGTTATGTGCATATAATTATGCTATTTTAGAAGCATATTTTTTTCTAACATGTCTATTTATAAAACTGTTTAGTCCTTCACCTCTAGTGGCTAATTCTTTCATTTCTTCAATGTTATGGCTACCGGCGCTTGTATAAGTGTATAAATTAAATGGCTCCATCACTAAATTTAACCTTAATATAGCCATCGCCTATTTCAAAGGCTGAAACACCAGAATCGCCTCCTAAATTTTTATATGTTTCCATAGTTTTTTAGTTTAATAATTTAACAAAACATATATTTTATTATTTTTTGTTTTATTATTTTTTTAAAATATGGTATAATAAATAAATAAAATTATCCACAAACAATTATGAAGATGCATCAAAAAAAACATTTTTCATCTTCTCGCCAGCATTTTCTTCTTATAAATGATCATAATATTCGTGTTGCCCTGATAAATTATCTTGAAAAATCTTACTCTAAAATTCCAGACACCAAAATTATTGAGGAATTAGGAATTACTCATGGTGCTGCACGAATAGATATTGCTGTAATTAACGGAGTAATGCATGGTTATGAAATAAAAAGTGATATAGACACTCTAGAACGATTACCCGAACAGATGGATGAGTTTAATACTGTTTTTGATAAAGTGACTTTAGTTGTAGGGAAACGTCATTTGTATGATGCGATAAATCTTGTTCCTGACTGGTGGGGCATCATGCTTGCAAAAGTTGATACGAACAATATGATAATATTTAACACTATTCGTGAGGACAATAACAATCCTGGCCAGGTTGGAATTTCCATAGCGCGATTACTATGGAGGGAAGAAGCGTTACAAATTTTAGAAAAGCGGAATAAAGCAACGGGTGTTCGTTCCAAACCACGCGAATTTATATACGAAAGATTGGCAAATACATTAAATGTAGATGATCTCAAAGAACAAGTGAGATATGCCTTGCTTATATCTAGGGAAGATTGGCGATCTGATTTGCGACTAATACTAAATGGTGATTAATGCCCCAAGCAATCCAATCTTCAGCTCTTCCCGTTCCCTTAATTGGGTTATCTTTAAGATATTGATAATAATGCTTAGCTTTTTGTGCAATATTTTTATCTCCCCAGCTGAATTCTTCTCCATAGAAATATTCTGTATCTTCGACTAATAGTTTTGCATTTACCAAATATAGCCCAAATTCTCGTACTTTTCCTTTCATAATAAACCAATCTTTTTCAAGTGTGTATTTAATGCTGGTAGTTGAACTGTAATACTGAAGTGTCTCTTTAAAAATAGGATTTCGAATAGTATAATCAGCAAAAATAGGGCACCTTTTAAGTTTTTTTATCTGAGTAAAATGTAACCAATTTTGCCAATCAAAGCGAGGTATTGGCTTTGGGTCATCAATTTTACATCCAGACAGATTTTCGGGAAACGCACCACCTGCAAAAATAAAATTTCTCCATTCCATTAGATTATCTATCTGTTGGCTCGCATTTATAAACTGTAAATATTGGCCTCCATTCTCTTTAATCTCTTTAATATCAATAAGAATATCTATATTTTTTATAGATAAACTAAAATCAGACAAAAAAGTCTTGATTTTTTTATTTAATCTTTCTGTATTTAAAAGATCAGAGGGCGCTATTCTCAAACAGACTCCTTGATTATATTTTTTTGAAAGCAAGCATACCGCCTCTTTTATTTCTTGATCATCATTCAGATTAAAAGTAGGAATTATTCTAAGGCCTATATCCATTCCTGCGGGTATAATCTTGTTCAAGCTGTTAACCTTTAGTTGAGTCGTGAACTGATCTTCATATAATAAACTGAAATCAAGAAAAACTGGACTAGTACCCCAAGACTCTAGAATTTCTTCTGGGATTTCTTTAATTCTTTTCTCTTTAAATTTTTGCACTATTTCTGCGAATTGTTCTCCTTGAGTTTTTTTAATTTTGTTCTTATCCTTTACATTGTAAAGCGACACAGTTGGCATTACTAACTCAATTAGGGGTGTTAAAATACTTTTATTTTTTTCTTCCAACTCCATAAGCGCCCTTTGTTCGGCGCGTTTCCATTTTAGTATTGGTACATAGTGATTTGATTTAGACATAATTATTACTTATTCCATTTTTCATTAGGAAAATATTTCCTAACATCCTCCTGCTTCATAATTCTATTTAAATAAATATATTTTCTCCCCTCATATCTAATTTTACCTGCAACAATAGCAATGTGCACACCTAATTCTTTTGCTAAACTATTTGCAGCTATTGTTGATGGGACCAGTTTGGCGGGGCTAATCTCCCATTTGCTCTCAGGAACTAAGGATTCCCCAGCTAATTTATCCGCCTCATATTCCTGCTTATTACTTGAATCAGGATTATCTAAATCATCATAGAAAAAATAAAAATTCTGATTGAAATGTAATGACACATGCGCTAATTCGTGCATTAAACTGAACCAAAAATTATCAAGGCGATCATGTCGTAATGTTAAAGCAATAATTGGATGTTTTTTATCTATCATGATTGTTGCCCCATCAAGATATGTTTGTGGAAAATGAGGTTCAATCACTAAAGCAATCCCATGCTTTCTTAAATAATCTTGTGCCAGAATAGGACCATTGTCCTTAGCGCTAAGTTGAGCAACTTTTTGCATAAACGCCAAATCAACAATTCCTAATTTATATGTAGCAGGATATTTTATTTGTTTTGCTTTTTTGACAACCGCAGTTGACCAAACAACTAAAGCGTGTTTATCCATTGGACGCGTTGATCTATAATTAGTCTTGCGAAGCATTCCAAAAAAATGAGCTGGCGATTCAACGGGACTAAAAAAATTTTCCATTAAAGTTTTAATATCAAATTTTTTTGATAATTTACCGCCAAAATATCCTCGCTTCTCCATTTATTTTAAAGGAAAGCGACTCCATGCAACATTATCCGTATTTCTAAATTCGTCTGTTTCTTTTAATAAAACTTTAGCGGGAATACCCAATCCCTTCTCTATAGCTCTTATCATATCAATTGTTAGCGGACGTTTTCGAGAAAGTACTTCCGATACTTTACTTCTGCTGCCGATATACGGCACTAAATCTTTTGGCTTCAAATTTTGTTGTTCCATTCGGAATTTAATAGCGTCAATCGGGTCAGGTAATGATTCAGGAAACTCTTTTGATTCATAATCTTGAACTAAAGTTGCTAAAAGATTTAATTTTTCACCGTCTTCAGAATTAGGATCAGGATCTTTATTGATCAATTCTTCGGTCAATTCAAGGGCTGCGTTATAGTCTTCTTTGGTTTTTAATACTTTTATTATAGTTGTCATAATTTTTCTCCTAATTTATTTCCCATTTCATATATTCATTATGGGATCCAATTTTTTTAATAAATACGATTTTGTTTTTAAAACTGACTTGCACAAGCAACCGGTACCTATTCCCTTTCAAATTAAAAACAACATGGTTGTCTGCCAAGAAACTTGCCGCGGCGTATCGTTTTTTTATGTCCGATGGCATATTCCAACCAGCCGCGTTTGTTTCAGCTTCCCAGGCATCCACCTGTGAACGCACTTCAACGTGCTTCTGCTTGAAATCATCCAACACTTTTCGGTTAACAATTTTCATTAATATTAAACTTTGTAATGACTTATATTTTGTTCCCTATATGATAACATATTATCAAGTATAATTTATTCTGTCAAGATGTTAATGTAGAAATTAACATTTAATTTATTATATATTTAATATTAGCCAAAATTATGTTAAATATATAATAAAACAACCCCGTTGACACAAGCAATAGTGTTGTTTTTTTTGAAAATTATTTTATTTTATCCACAGCTTCCCTTTCTTTGAGAGTTAGGTCGTATAGTTTATAAACCCTCTCATCAATCTCCCCGTCAACTTTCTCAATTTCTTTCTTAACCGAATTCCACTTGTCAGAATTTTCAGGAATAGATTGAAGCTGTTTATTTAATTTTATCATCCTTTTAGCCAAAGATGATAACTCTTTTTGTTGTTCTTTATCGCCAACAACAAATGGCAAGTCGCGTAAATATTTTAATTTTACTTGGGGAAAAACTTTGCCGGTTTCTGCCACTTTATGCCTATAAATATAATCAATATATTTGGAGTTAAAAATAGCCAAAGCGTAATAAATATCAACTTTATTTTTGTATTTATCTTTTATCAAGCCAGCGTGAATTGTTTTTCCAAAATAAGCTTGAAAATTCATTAAAGCCGCATTAATAGTATCCGCTGTTTGCCGCCAGACTATTTTTTTATCATTGTCAAAAACCGCTTTTGTAAAATGCACCCATTCTCCCTTT
>JAYEOU010000020.1:0-5220 GCA_034723335.1 Patescibacteria group bacterium | reverse complement strand
AAGCGCGTTTTGATGTTTTATGATCCGTGCCTACTAAAATCATCCAAGTCTCATTAGATAAAGACCGGCGAATCACCTGATCCGCATCATCTTTGAAAACATTAAAATTTATATGGGCATGGGTATCTATAAACATAAATATAGTCTAATTTCTTAATATTTTTATATCATCCATATCTCTAATATCAATCAATCTAGATTGTTTTCTTTTTAACTCGCCTGCGTCAACAACTAAATCAGGCTTATTCGCGCCAAAATATTTCTCAATATTATCCATATCAGTTAAACTTTTCTGTTCGCTAATATTAGCGCTGGTTGAAACAATCGGCTTTCCAACTCTCCTTATTATTTTAATTAAAAAATCACTTTTAGGCAATCTAACAGCCACGCTCTTTATTCCGCTTGTTAATGCTTCTGGCAATATTTCTTTCTTTTTTAAAATTACAGAAACAGATCCTGGCCATATTTTTTGCAAATATTTATACTGCCTTTTACTAATATAACAGTACTTTTTAATCATTGTAAAACTGCTTGCCAAAATTAACAAAGGATGGCTTTTGTTTCTCTGTTTTATTTTATATATCTTATTAATCGCGCTTTTATTATTTGCTAAACACCCTATGCCATAAATTGTGTCAGTGGGATGAATAATTACCATGCCGCGCCTAAAATACTCCGCAATAATATTAATCTTTTCTTTAGTTATATTGCTCAAATTAATTTTTATTTTTTTCATTCTTTGCTTATTAGACTTGTCGCGTAATTATTATGGATTACGAAATATACTTTGAATTACGAAACGCCATTTTTTTATCATTCCTTAAAAATTAGCATAATTTCAATAAAAAAACCATCCTATAATTATATTATCAATATAACAAACCAAAAATCCCTTGTCAAAATCCTATTTTTTTGCTACAATGATAATGTAAAAATAAACCCTAAAATAAAGGGGTATTTTTATGTTAAAATAGCTAATATTAACGAATATCATTCGTAGATTTGAATATCATTCGTAAATTTGAATTATATAATCTCTATGCCGAAAAAACCAATCAAAAAAATAGCAAAACCTAAAAAAACAGCAATATCTAAAAAATCAACTCTCGGTTATGGCGCTGAATCCATTATAGTTTTAGAAGGCCTTGAACCTGTGCAAAAAAGGCCGGGTATGTATATCGGGTCCACTTCTTCTACAGGATTGCATCATTTAATCTGGGAAGTTGTTGATAATGGCATTGATGAAGCCATGGCAAACTTTGCCACAGAGATTACTGTCACTCTTTTGGATAATGGCATGGTTAAAGTTACTGATAATGGGCGTGGCATTCCTGTTGACAAACATAAAATTACCGGCGTGTCCGCGCTTGAAACAGTAATGACCAAATTGCATGCCGGAGGCAAATTTGGCGAAGGCGGCGGTTATAAAGTTTCCGGGGGCTTGCACGGCGTTGGCGTTAGTGTTGTGAACGCGTTAAGCGAATATTTAAAAGCGGAAATTCATCGCAACGGCAAAATCTGGATGCAGGAATATAAACGAGGAAAGCCATTAAAAAAAATCAAAGCAATCGGCGCAACCCGCAAAACCGGCACGGTTATAACTTTTAAGCCAGATCCGCAAATTTTTGAAACATTAGAATTTAACTGGGGTAAAATTTTGGATCGCCTGCGCCAGCAATCCTATCTAACCAAAGCCATTACCATTAAAGCAACTGACCGCCGCAAAGGCCATCGGAAAAAAGATTATCAATTTTATTTTGAAGGCGGCATTAAATCTTATGTTAAATCTCTTAACCGCAACCGCTCGGTTAAAAACGAAACAATCTTTTATGTTGAAAAAGAAATTAATAATTCTAAGGTTGAGCTGGCCTTGCAATATAATGATGGATACAATGAAATAGTTCTGCCTTTTGCCAATAATATTATTAATCCTGACGGTGGCATGCATTTAATCGGCTTTCGCACAGCTTTAACCAGAACTCTAAATAATTATGCCAGAGCGCAAAATATTCTTAAAGAGAAAGAAGAAAATCTAACCGGCGAAGATGTCCGTGAAGGCTTAACAGCTATTATTAGCGTAAAATTAGCCAATCCTCAATTTGAGGGCCAAACCAAAGGCAAGTTAGGCAATCCTGAAATGAAAACTTATGTTGAACAAATTTTTGGCGAGGCGTTTGCTATATTTTTAGAAGAACACCCTAAAGAAGCTGAAGCCATTATTGGCAAATGCGTTCTATCGGCTCAAGCTAGAATTGCGGCCAGAACCGCTCGCGCCACAATACTTAGAAAAGGCGCCTTAGAAGGAATGACTTTACCCGGCAAACTTTCAGACTGCTCAAGCCGCAAGCCGGAAGAATGCGAATTATATATTGTTGAAGGCGACAGCGCGGGAGGCAGCGCTAAACAAGGCCGTGATAGAAAATTCCAGGCGATTTTGCCTTTGCGCGGTAAAATTTTAAATGTTGAACGGGCGCGCTTAGATAAAATGCTGGCTAATAATGAAATCAAAAACTTGGTGATCGCCATGGGCACTAATATTGATGAACAATTTAATCTTGAAAAACTGCGCTATCACCGTATTATAATAATGACTGACGCTGATGTTGACGGCGCCCATATCAGAACATTGCTATTAACTTTATTTTTCAGGCATTTTAAGCCATTAATTTCCAATGGCAATCTTTATATTGCCCAGCCCCCGCTTTATCAAATTAAAAAAGGCGCAGACATTAAATATGCTTACACAGAAGAAGAAAAAGAAAAAATTATTGAGGAATTTGGCGGTATTGTAGCTCCCGGGGAAACTTTGGCGGGCGAGGAAGCTATAGAGCCCTCCTCCGCTAAAACAGTGGAGGGCAAAGAAACTAAACCCGCCGGCCTGCCCGCCGCGCAAGACTTTGGCAAGCTCGGCGCTAAAATTTTGGCAGGCAAGGAAACCAAAACCAAAACGCCAGCCAAAATTATTATCCAGCGCTATAAGGGTCTTGGTGAAATGAATCCGGAACAGCTCTGGGAAACAACTATGGACCCAAAAACGCGCATAACGAAGCAAGTTATGATTGAAGATGCGACTCGGGCTGATGAAACTTTTGAAATGTTAATGGGCGGAGAAGTTGCCCCGCGCAAGCATTTTATCCAAACACAAGCAAGAAAAGTTGAGAATTTAGATGTGTAAAAAATAAAAAATGAAAGTAAAAAAAATGAAGGCGAGGATTGCAATCCTCGCCTTCATTTTTTATTTCAATTATTACTCTTTATTTCTTATTCCCTCCATAATCTCTTTAACAAACTCCTCTTTCCCCGCTTGCCTAACTTTATCGCTCCCCCTGTCCCGCACAGACAATTTATCAGATTTAATTTCCTTGTCCCCTATCACTAATATATACGGAACTTTTTCTTTAACAGCTTTTCTTATTTTATTGCCAACGGTTTCATTAGCATCATCAACTTCAACGCGTATTTCATATTCTTTAAATTCATCCGCCAGCTTATGGCAATATTTAATATGCCCTTCGCCGACTGAAATTATTTTAACCTGCGCTGGCGACAGCCAAACAGGAAATGCGCCGGCAAAATGTTCAATCAACAAAGCTAAAAATCTTTCATAAGACCCGAGTATTGCCCTATGAACCATTACAGGATGCTCTTCCTTTCCTTTTTCATTAGTATAATAAAGCCCAAATTTTTTCGGCGTGGCAAAATCAAGCTGTACGGTCGGAATCTGTATTTCCTTGCCTAAAGCGTCTTTAAACATAAAATCAAGCTTTGGCCCGTACAAAGCCGCTTCCCCTTCGCATTTTTTAGCGTCTAATTTCATCTCTTGCGCCACTTTTTCCAGCATCTGTTCGCATTTATCCCAGTCATTTGGTTCGCCGATATACTTTTCTGGATGGCCATAATCTCTGAGGGACAAAGAAACCCAATGGTTTTTCCAAAGCCCGAGCGCGCTGTAAAATTCTTTAATAATATTCACCATGCCTTTAACTTCTTCCTTAACTTGATCAACTCTGCAAAATGAATGTCCGTCTTCAACAGTAATCGCGTAAACTCTGTTTAACCCGCCGACCTCTCCTGACTGCTCGGCCCGATATTGCTTTTCTGATTCCATATATCTAATTGGCAAATCGCGGTAAGAGCGGAGCCGCGAAGCGTAAATTTGCGTTTGATGGGGGCATTGCACAGGCTTCATAACGAATTTGTGGCCGCGCCCGGAAGAAACATGAAATAATTCCTCGCTAAATTTCTGAGCATGCCCGGATAATTCATAAAGCTTAATTTTCGCTAAATGAGGCGTAATAACTTTCTCAAATCCATAATTTCCGCATACTTTTTCAATATGCTTTTTTAATTCTTCTATTATAATTGTTCCTTTTGGAGTAAATAACGGTAATCCGGCTCCAACTAAATCAGAAAAACAAAATAAATCAAGCTCTTTTCCCAGCCTCCTGTGATCGCGCTTTTCAGCTTCCTGCATCATCTTTAAATACTCATCCAACTCTTTTTTGGTTTCAAATGCCACGCCGTAAATTCTAGTAAGCATTTTATTTTTTTCATCTCCCTGCCAGTAAGCGCCGGCTATCTTGGTTAATTTAAAACTGTTTTTGGCGATTATGCCTGTTGACTCAATATGCGGGCCTTTACACAAGTCTTCAAAATTATCAACTTTATAATAACTAACCTTTTTTTCTCCAGCTTTTTTCAAATCTTCAATTAATTCCATTTTATAATTCTGGCCAACTTTTTTTTCTCTATCCATAGCCTTATTAACGTTTAATTCAAATCTCTCAAATTTCAAATTCTGTTTTATTAAATGCTTCATCTTTTTTTCAATTCTCGTTAAATCATCTTCGCCGATTCGTTTAACTTCGTTCTCTTTTGTTTCTTTCGTGTGTTCACCAAAATCAAAATCATAATAAAATCCGTTTTCAATTGCTGGGCCAATAGCGAATTTTACACTTGGCCACAGCTCTAAAACAGCCGCGGCCATAATATGCGATAAACTATGGCGCATAGTTTCTAATTGTTGGTTATTTTTTGTTGTCATATATCTCTATTTAAATCTGTCTAAATCCTATCCCAAAATTTTTTTGGGATAAATTAAAACAGATTTAAACTGATTATTAAATTATTAAACTTGTCGCGTAATTAGTTTTGTAACGAAATTTTCAAATTTTGAGTTATAATTTTTCAAACAATTTTTGAGGTTTAGCCTAAGCTAAG